>DMNE01000526.1:0-8392 GCA_003453735.1 Nitrospiraceae bacterium
TTGGCTATACTACGGGTGATGGCTAAATTGGCATAGGCGGAAAAATTGCCTGCATGGTAGCTGCCAGTCAGTTCTCCCCCGAAGATCTTCCCATACTGATAGTTAAACGGAGTAAATATCAGCGCCTGCCCGAATTGCCCCTCGTCGATCAGATCCTTGGTGATCTTGTAGAAGGTATCGACACCGATGTTCAGTTCGGGCGTGATCTTCTGGGTTACACCGACATCGAAATAATGGGACCGTTCCGGCTGAACCGGCGAGTTTAATAGGTTCAGAGGCGCGTTGGAGGTATTCTCAAACAAGAACAGGGTTTTGGACTGTACCAACTCGGTCGGCGGCGGCGTGAAGTATCGGGCGTAGGCGGCGTGCAGCGTAGTCTCAGGTGTCGCTTTGTAAACGACGCCAAAACGGGGGCTCAACTGGTTGGCTGCTACATAAGCGTTCATCTCGTCGAACCTGAGGCCATAGTTAATCGTCAATTTGTCAATCGGTTTCCACTCGTCCTGAGCGTATACAGCCAAAAGGATGTTACCGTTCTTTGGATTGTTGTCCGAGATCGTGAAGGGTGGGCCGGAAACATTGCCGTTGGCATCCACCGGAAAAACCGTGGAAGCGTTGTCACTAACAACATCTTCGTCGCTCCAAAAAAAGCCCATCCGGATTGTGTGAGCATCGTTTAAGTGGTAACTGCTATCACCCTGCAATCCGGCGCTAAGACTGCTGAGGAAAACATTGGAGGCGGTCCCGACGAAAACCAGGTCACCGATCGGATCAGGCAAGAAATTGACACTTGTATAGCGGCTGAATAAGGCGAGCTGGTAGTCGAAGTTCGACCCAATGGAACTTTGCAAAGCGAGGACTCCATAGTAGTTGTTCTCATACTGCCGCTCGTTCAATAAGGAGGAGTTGTAGTCAGCGATGCCTACCCCAGCCAAGTACTCCGGATTGGGGGGCTGTCCCGGATTGTTGGGAATTTGAAACCAGCCATCGTAGCTGCCTAATATCAGGCTAAGCTTCGTGGTTGGATCGACGAAGTATGAGAAATACGCAAAGCCCTTGGCTTGATCTGTATGGTCGTGAATCGCTGGCTCATCGGGCGTCGGGTTTTCAATCCCCAGGTCGTTCCCCAGGTAAGAGCCCGTCACATAGTAGGACAGTTGCCCCTTAGAGCCTCCAACCTGGAAGCTCGGCTCTACCGTACTGTGGCTTCCACCATAGAGATCAACGCGCCCTCCAGTCTCAAAAGTGGACTTGGTCTCTATTTCAATCACCCCCGCCTCGCGATAGCCATATTGGGCCGGCAGGGCACCGGTCAGGAGGTCGACCTTGTCGATAAACCGGGTGTCGAGTGCTTGCCCGAAACCAGTAATTCCTTCAGGAAGGATCACGCCGTTAATGCGGTACTGAAGATTGGCGTGGTCGCCTCGTACATGGATCAAGCCGTATGAGTCTTTGGCCACGCCTGGCATTTGAAGCAATACCTCGTTCAAAGGGGTGTTTTGCCCTTCGGGAAGGGCGTTAATTTCCCCCAAATCCATGCTATACATGCTTCCCCCGGTCTTCGGTGACAAGCTGTTTCTTGCTTGCGTCAAGCGCTCCGCTATGACAGACACCTCCAACGCTTCTTGGGCGGTCAAGGTCAGTGTTGTAGTGGCTATCGATCCCGCTTCCACCGTGACGATGGCAGTGCTCGCTTGAAAGCCAGTTTTTTCCCCTAAGACTCCATAGGTGCCCGGCGCGACACCAGAAAACACGAAATGGCCTTTGGCATCGCTCTGGGTCTTTCCCACGACTTTTTCTTCAGATGTTTTCAGTGTCATACTTACCCCCGACAAGGGTCTTCCCAAGGAGTCCTCGACCGTTCCCTGGATTTCATCAGTGACTACAGGATCGGCCTGAACCACTGGCGCCATCATTAAAAGAGCGAGCGCCAACACTAAGCTCGTTAATATCTTTCTCGAATGCATCGCATCCTCCCTATGAATTCGTAATATGACTGAGCAGCGGAGGCCCAACGGCCTACCCCCAAGTATAAATGTTACGCAGTGATGGCTCTCCACCTGTTCAGTTCTTCTCACGCAATTACACGCGCAAAACGGCACGCAGGTGAAGTGCGGCAATCGAATCGAATGTTGTTTTTACTGCCAGTTAAGCGGGCGGAGCGCGGCTATTAAGGAAAGACTGAGGTATGGAAGTAAATAAGGATCCTTTTTTAAATACAACCAGATTTAAAAAAGCATAAAATACAGCAAAAAAACCGAAATTGAAAATTACCGCAGATGTCTGATGTGCAGCCATGCAGATAGGACAATCGTCATGGTCACAATCATCGTCGTGATGATGAAAAGCAATTATAAAAATGCTTGTCACAAGGAGAAACAACACTAAACATAGTGTTATTTTTCTCCTCAGTCTATGATTCGTCAGCATAATCTTCTCATTAGCGTCTATTGCTTATGCAAGTTATGTACCAATTTAAACAATAAAAAGCGAGCTTTTGAATGGAAATACTGTTTCCGATGAATACAGTGAGTCTGTCTCCATCGTACCAAAAGGAAACAGAATCATTTGAATGTCCTTTTCCCGAAGTGATGCTTTGAGAGAGACGTTCTCCTCCGTCTTATTATCTAGGGCAGTTCTCAGATCTCGTATTGCCCTCTCGAAGCTTTCGTCCTCACTTTTCCCAGTTTTCTTCTCACCTTGAACTGCCTTTCTTGCCTCCAAAGATTCTATTGCATTACAGATCCTCATTTTAATACCATTCTTTTTTATCTCTATGCAAACTGCCCCCCTTTGGATAGACAAAACATCCCAATCTCTTTATAATTACCTTTTATCACATTCAATTTATCACATTCAATAATTCGTGTCAAATCGCTCGCCACCAAATTAGGACCCACTAGCCTATTTTCGGTAGTGTCTCAGTTTGAAAATTAACGGTATAGCTATGTGTCAGCGGATATGGCATAATTAACTTATGCCTAAAGGCCCACAAGGACAAAAGAGACCTGGCGACGTGATTGGTGCAGCTGTTAAGGTAGCGAAGATCGCCACGGGTGAGATAGAAGAGAAAATCGAGGGCAGACGACAAGGTGGTCTAAAGGGCGGGAAGGCTCGCGCAAAAAAGCTTACGCCAAAACAACGCCATGAAATAGCAAAATTAGCCGCTTCTGCTCGTTGGAAAAAGGACTAACTTGCCTTCTCATCTGGCCCGTTTTTTCTCCATTCAATATCGTCTGTAAAATCCATAGGGAGAGTAATCGGTTCTTCATTTGGGTGAATGCTATTCCAATGATCTTGGTCATAAGTAATCTGTAAACCATCACCGACCATCAGTTCACGTCTCATAATTAAGCTCTTTAACATAAGTTTGCGCGGAGCTTCGTCTATATCAATCCAAAGATGAAAGGACGCTTTGGATATGGTGACGTTTACACTTGGACTGCAATATGTGCGGATTCTAAATTGGTGCCTTCATGGTTTGTAGGAAGGCGTGATTATCTTTCGGCAAAATTGTTTATACAGGATTTAGCCGAACGTCTTGCCCACAGAGTCCAGCTTACTACAGACGGCCATAAGGCATATTTGCAGGCCATCGAGGATGCTTTCGGTTATGAGATCGATTATGCACAGCTTATAAAACTTTACGGTAATGAAGGGGATCAGGATGCTCAAAGGAAATACAGCCCTGCCGAATGCACAGGAGCGATCAAGGAAAGAATAGAGGGCAATCCTGACATGAATCATGTCTCCACCAGTTATGTCGAAAGGCAGAACCTTACAATGAGGATGTCGATGCGCCGGTTTACACGCTTAACTAACGGATTCACGAAGAAGGTAGAGAACCATATTCATGCACTTTGTCTTTATTTCATGTTCTATAATTTTGTGCGGATTCACAAAACGTTGAGGGTATCACCGGCCATGGCTGCGGGCGTAACGGATCGTCTTTGGGAAATGGAAGACATCCTCGCACTTCTAAAGTAATTCTGGTAATATTTCAATGGGTGTTTCGTGAAATCCGAACATCGCTTATGGAAAAAACATGACGAGCAAAGAAAAGATTGTTGCTGAAATTCGACGTATCGCAAGCCAATACGGAGGGTCTCCGCCTGGCCAGCAGCGATTCTTATCCGAGACTGGTATTACAGAATATGAGTGGATAAAATACTGGCCAAGATGGGGCGACGCCCTGACAGATGCGGGCTTCAAACCTAATGAGTGGGTCTCGCAGATAGCTGAAAACGAGCTATTGGAAAAACTCGTTGAGCTCTGCCGCGAACTAGGACATTTTCCTACCCTTCGTGAGCTGATAGGAAAGGGACTTCGTGACCCGTCTTTTCCAAGCAAAGGCAGGCCCCTCCGACGGACTCGGATCCCGGAAACTTGTTCACCGCTTTCGGGTATGGGCAGGTCCAGTCAAACGGCTCAACAAGTTCCGATGTACACTATGTGCTGTTTGGCAGGCCCGCTTCGTCGTGTGAACCGGGCATCAAGTAGGCTTGAAGGACCAAAGAGGACGATGAGATAAGTGAAACTCCCTGTGGCAAGCCATGGGGAGTTTCGCTTCATATTGGTTAGATGAAACGGTTACATCATCTCAGAGAAAAGCTCTATGTCTCTCGTATAAATTTGAGCACGTATTATTTTCAGGCATTCATGACAGGGCACGACCGTACGGCGAAATCCGGACGGTCGCTTTGATCTCGCAGCCCATGAAACATTTTTGTCTTTTTGTTACTTTCGACCCTCAATGGCGGGTGTGTTATCATCCCCGCAAAGCTGAGTGTGGTCGATCAATCTCTGTGCGCATCAGCCGCGATAAAGACCGGCAATCAAATCTTGCTCTGGCTGCTCCTCATGCACCCGAATGGAAGCCGTCCTTTCATTTTCATCGGATTCATCGGAGCGCCCGACCCAATCAAACGGACAGACTTTTGTCAGGATCTCAAGCTTCCAGTCGATGGTCTCGATAATGTCATGGAAATGTTGGATATGGGGCTGCAGCGTCTGTCTCTTTGTGCCCTCCATCAGCTCTATATCTCTTATGAAGCCGAGAAGTCTTGATTTCATGCCGGAGAGTTCACGGTAAACTGAATCACAGTAGCTATCAAATCCTATGTCTCTTGAAATTGCCATGTTTTCCTCCTCCTTCGAGAGTACTTATACTTAGATATCAACATACATACTTCAAAAACCCGCCTTTTCTGTATCATACCCTCTTCTAATTTAAGAGTANNTGGGGTTCTATGCACAAATCCCCGAAAAGTTTCATAGGCTACCGAAGGATGCCAAGTGAGTTAAGAAGTCATCTAATCAAGCAAGGATGTTGTCGATGTCCGGTGGTTTCTTCTAGGCCGTTAATTCAAAATATACCAGTCAAATTGGTGTGTTACAATGCTATAAGGAACATCAAGCTTAAAAAGGAGGCGCTGTATGTCCTCGGGCCTCCTTTTTCGCAGTGACCTGCTATGCATGGGCCATGATTTTCTTATTTACCTTTTTCCCCTGACATGATCATAATCTTGTCTGCAATAGGCTTCCCGTCCTTCTCGTAAAATTTCACTGTCACCTTTTGACCTGCCTTAATGTCTTCCAAGGTCTTATCAAAAGAAATCCTTTTTGCCTTTTAACAATCCTCCATAATTATGTTGGAAAGAGGATTGTTGACTAACCTGGACGGCATCTAAAAACACCACCTGATAAGTCTGGCATTTTAAAGCATTTTGAGCTATTATCATTGTTATAATCAATAATATCGAACGGAAAGGAGTCCGGTGTGAAGATAACCAAAGGCAAATATTCTGGGAGAAAATAAATGGTTAAAAGGGGATGACATATGACAACATTAGTTAAACCGGTGCGACATCCTTATATTACAACCGCCAAGAGAATACGGGGCGGCGAGCCGATTATTTCAGGGACAGGCATTCGTGTTATGGATATAGCCGTGAGATATGAAATTATGGGGATGACGCCTGAAGAGATCGTGGTTTCTCTTCCCCATCTCAACCTCTCACAGGTTCATGACGCACTTTCCTACTATTATGACCATAAGAGTGATATTGACAAAAGGTGGAAAGAGGCGGTCGAAAAAGCTGAGGCTGCGAAAAAGAATCATCCACCTGTCCTAGAGAAAAAGATTGGCACGATTAAAGATATACACAGATGAGAATGTCGATGTTCGTATCGCAGAAGGTCTGAGAGCAAGAGGGATCAAGGCATTCTCCGCTGCAGAAAAAGGAATGATCGGCGTTCCGGACAGAGAGCATTTTAAATACGCTTCTGAGATACAAGCTATTATTTTCACTCATGATCACCATTTTCTTGAGATCGCAGGAGAATTCACTAAGGAAAGATTGAATCATTGGGAGATAATCTTTGTCGAAATGAACAAATTGACCTGTCGGTGAATGCATTAAGAGACTATCCCTGTATGCCGACGCTTTATCAGCTGAAGAAATGAAGAATCAGATAGAATTCTTATGAAGGAAGCCGTTTGCTTTAACAGCTGATCGGACTGAGCGGGATGCTACAAACAAAGATTAGTCGACTGTGAAGAAAAGAAGAAATCCTTGAATTCATAGATACGCGCGAGAACGTGTTAGAAGAGATAGTGAAAAAATGAGAACTATGCATGGAGTTTTACAGACCATGCGTCTACATTTATAGCAGGCTGCAGGAAATATTCTCATTGATCTCACAATGAGAACTGCCATAAACACAGGGAAACACGATAAGACAGAAGAGGACTATTAATGAGGAGGCGGAACTTCATCGTAACATGATAAGCGAGAACCTTCAAAGAATTCTAGAAGAGTTCGACCGTAATGATGGTACTTATAAACAAAAGGCGATGGAAGAAGCGGTGGCGCTTAAAGATGAAATCACGCCCTATCTTATTGATCATCTTGAAAGATTATTGTCGAATCCTGAACGATATCTCGAAGAAGGCCACTGGCTGAACTCTTATGCCTTCATCCTCCTCGGTCATTTCAGGGAGGCAAAAGCGCATAACGTAATAGTTAAAATAGCGACCCTGCCCGAAAAGGTTCTTGATGGACTTTTCGGCGATATGATAACCGAGGACTTCTCGTGGATTTTCTATGCCACCTGTGGAGGTTCCATTGAACGCTTAAGAGAACTTGTTCTTGATAAGACGGCAGACGAATATTGCCGAGGGGCAGCGGCTCAGGCTATAGTTTATGCCGTCATCGGCGGAGTTGTTACCCGCGAGGCTGCCATTAGGTTTTTCAGTTCTTTGTTCACGGGTAGTGAAGCGTCCGAGGGATCAAATTTCTGGAGCTCCATAGCAACAAAAATCGCCCACCTTTATCCGGAAGAAGCGATGGGGGTAATCAGAAAAGCATATGAAGAGGGACTGATCTACGACGGATATATAGATTACGGGTCTTTTGAGAAGGCGTTAACTGAAGGCAGGGACAAAGTACTTGAATGGACAAGGCGCGAAATGGAGAGGCGTCTGAACGTTGATGATATACATTCCTATATGTCATGGTGGGCCTGCTTTAATAATAAGAAGCAACCATCTGAATTTCGGAACAATAGGTCTTACGTTGCAAGCAAGAACACTAGGGCTACGAGGAAAAAGAAAAAAAAGATTGCCAAGGCATCGCGAAGGAAGAACAGACGATAAGCTAATTTTATTTGCCAAGAACAAAGTGACTTTTCCCGATTCAGATGGCTGTCTCTTTGTCCTTTCGCCTTAAGATTCCTCACCCCTCCTGCGCAGCATCTTTGCGCGAGACAGGTAAAACAGAATAGTCATTCTCTTGCCGATCTGGATTAAGCGGGCTATATTTCTAAGCAGGAGGCAAACGTTGGAACAATGACAATTAGGGGATTTGATGACCTGACAATCAAGGCTCTCAAAGAGAAGGCAAGACAGGAGGGGAAAAGCGTAAATACGACCTTCTTGAAACTTCTCAAAGAAGATCTGGGGCTCAAAAAGAAAAGAAGGAGCGCTCTGTATAATGGATCTAGACCACTTGGCCGCAACATGCGCCGATGCAGACTACAGAGAGTCTCAGAAAAGCACAGAGGATTTTGAGAAAATAGATGAAAACATGTGGAAATGATAGACAGTTGAAAAAAGGCAGCCATAGCTGACGTGCCTAGGAAGGTTGAAGGGTTTATCGGAACCTTAAGAGAAAAGGCAAGTCGGTCCCGACGAACGATCTATGGATAGCCGCTTCCACGATGACAGCATGGGCTGGCGCTCTTTACATGCGATGAGCATTTTGACAATATTGAAGGGTTAAAAGCTGTTGATATTTTTATGAGCGAAACATGATAGTATTTGGACATGGAGCTACAGTGTATGAGCAAAGCAGCAGGGGAATATACAAGTCGCCCAGATCTTATGGCAGGA
>DMNE01000526.1:8448-14415 GCA_003453735.1 Nitrospiraceae bacterium
TCAAATCCTCTCCCCGCCACCAAAGAACATCAAGGGTTTGCAGACCTGCAAGCCTTTTTTGTTAAGGAATGTTGCGACTCCTCCTTCACTGAAGCCTGCACATCGGTTAATATATGAAACGGCTCCGAAGGAGGATGAGTGCAAGCGAGGATATTCGCTTTTCGACAAGATCCGCATGGCTATAGAATTTCTTCTTTTTGGATGGATTATGCCAGGCGAAAGAGCCGGCACCATAGCGATTAGCTGATGGAACGGACCGCTCTTCAAAAAAAAACGTAATGGTTTCCCCTTTACGCCCCGAAACGTGCACCGAGATGTGCTTCCTCTTCTAAGCAAACAGGGACAAGGGAAAGATCTTTACAGCAGACGAACAAGCGGTTATTTAGAGAGGCGACAGTATTCGCATGCGATGACGCAATTCCGCACCGGGTATTACCGAAGTGATAGCAGAAAAAAACGGTTTTGTGAGGTACGTCATAAGATGCCTTGCCTGCACAGCCCGTTTCAAGGCAATAACCCACTGTCCGGAGAGAAAAGTTTCATTACATATGAACATTCCCATCTCCTTTCCTATTGAGACTAGTTGCGGTTTATTCTTGGGCGAATATCCCACCTGTTTTCTGTCTCGCAGATGGTTATAGATATTAAGACTGACCACGAGGGCCTGATCCGATGCATGATAAGCCAGGCGTTGAAAAGTGAGAGGTTTGTCGTTCGCGTATACGCTGACGGCATCTCCCACTCCATAGATATACTGATTCTCAGGGCAGTGGAGGCGGTCCGTAAGCATGAGCCATCCCTGCGGGTCTTTCCGTAACGGAATTTCCTTAATCAATCGTGTCGGCCGAATGCCTCCAGTCCATATAAGCATCGCCGCGCCGCGCCTCGTTCCGGATTCGAGAATCACCGTATCCTTTTGGATCTCTTTAATGCGATCTCCCGTGACAATCGTAACCCCCTTCTGCAAGAGATATTGTTCTGCAAATTCTCCAGCTTCTGGAGGGAATTCGGGAAGAAGCTGAACACGGCCTTCGATGATTTCAAGGGCGATCTTGCCTGAATTGTAATCACCTCCATACGCGTTGTCGTTGATAAAGTCGATGATCTCTCCTGCAACTTCGACCCCTTCCGTACCGCCACCCGCAATCATGACAGTGCGCTTGAGATCGCTCCGTGCAAGTAATAAACCCAGATCGGTTCGAATACGCTCAGCATTGTCCGGACTGCGGAACCGATAGGAAAAAGATTCAGCACCTTCTATACCGTAGAAGTTATTCTCTGCGCCACTCCCTATGACCAGATAGTCATAAGGCAGAGTCTGAGCAGAAGTAATTACCTGTTTCTTTCTAGTATCCACTGAGAGAACCTCAGAGAGAACAAATTCAATACCTGCAACGCCCAACACCGCAGCAAGCGGTATTTGTATGTCTCGTGCGTGGAGTTTTCCTGAAATTATCTCATGAATTGATGGGATAAAGGAGTGGTATTCACTGCGATCACAAACCGTTATCCTCGCGGAAGACCGCAGGAGATCCTTGAGAGAGAAGGCTGACTCTAAGCCGCCAAAGCCACCACCAACAACCACAACATTTACGGACATCTTTAGACTCCCAACATGTCAGTGTTCTGTTAGTTAATAAATGCTCCATAAACATTCTATCAAATCCCAAGTGCCGTTCAAGTCGTCCTTCAGTCAGGGGGAAAGGGGGCAGGCTACTTTTTAGTGGACGGTAATGAACCATGCCGAGGATATTCAGAGGATTAGGGCAGGATGTTGTTTGTAACGTCTTAAATCGTGGAAATGCAAGGCAGGAGGATGTTGAAGATGAGCTCAAATCTCAACCGCCCATCCCGGAGATGACTACATGGGAATAATATTTGACACACGCGAAATCATTACAATTGAGCCCAAGAATCATGATATTCACTGTATTGCTGAGGCCCGTGAGGACGAGCCGTTCGGCATAAGCGTAATAACGCTGCTGCATTTTCCAGACACCTGGACTGCGAGGGGCCATCCTAAAACACTGGCGATCACCAACCCCGGCGGCGGGCAAGAGTATCACAGAAACTATTCTGGAGCGCAGATGACCTAGCACCTTGTGTTCAGATCACCAACTTGTGATAGTTTCCTTCGTAATTCGCATGCGTTTAACTAAAAAAAGAGGGGGGAGCATCATGGCTCCCCATTATGGGACGCTAATACGTTGATTAACAAGTTGTCGAGAACTATGTGAAGTGTTTACCTAAATTTGCAACGTCAGGGCTTTCTGTGACCTACACAAGGTCAGCAAAATGCCCGTACCTGTCATTTCATTTTTCTCTCGAGGCGTTTATTCGGGCACCCTTTCAACTACTATTTTTCACTCCGTCTTCGCAGTATCCCGAGAGCGGCCAGTCCGGAACCAAACAGCTGAAAAGCCGCAGGAATGGGGGTCGGTACGACATTGCCGGGAAGCTCAGCCAAGGCGTAGTTAAGGGCGTTCGCGCTAGGTTGTTGCTCGCTGCCCGTGGAGAAGTTGAAGGTATCATCCGCATTCGCCGAAGCCGCGGTACCAGACCAATAGTTAAGGGCCTGCAGTTGTGTAAACGGCGTTGTATTTGTCAAAGGTGCGCCTAACGTATTGCCAAGCTCTGTATACAGATTCGTCAGCTCACTAATAGACGGCAGACTCCATCCAGTGAGCCTCTTGCTGTTATACGTAACTGTCGGTTCGTTCGCCCAGTGAAACTGATTTGTCCAGCTGTTAACGGGCGCTGTATAATCTAGCCACGTGATGTTCTGAGCGCCGTCATAAATCAATTTGGTAGCTACCCGTGACCCCCGCTATCGTACCCGATCCCTCGACTGTCAAACTCGCGTACGACATTGCCGAAAAGCCCATACCAGGGCCATCGCAATTAGCAAAACGAATAGTCTTTTTTCACACTTTTCACCTCCTTTCTTGTAAGTCTTTTTTGGCACTCCGGACCGAGCGGACCGCAACTACACGTCAACGACACTCCCCGCCGCAAGCAGCGGGGTATCTTAGCGGTATGATTTCATCTTGCGTCGCAAGCGGCGGGGAATTATGCCCAAACAGAGAATTAAACATAATTGTAGGTCGAACTGGCGCAGGTCGTCAGCCGTTCAAACAGGTATCAGGCGCTTTTCAACTTTAGAACTCTGACCTCTCTCTCCAATCTCAAATCCAATTTATCTTTCTCGACCTCGAGATCGTAGCGCGATTGAAGATTGAGCCAAAACCGTTCTGAAAGGCCGAAATAGCGGGCAAGTCTCAGGGCCGTGTCAGCGGTGATTGACCGTTTACCATGGACAATCTCGTTAATACGGCGCGGCGCTACGCTGATATCTTTAGAGAGCCTGTACTGGCTGATTCCCAAGGGCTTCAGAAACTCCTCAAGCAGTATTTCCCCGGGATGAACCAGAGTTATTTTCTTGCTGCTCATAATTCCTCCTAATGGTAGTCTGTTATTTCAACGTTGTAGGCATCCCCTTGATGCCATCGAAAACATATCCTCCACTGATCGTTAATACGGATGCTATGCTGCCCGTGGCGATTACCCGTGAGCTTCTCTAAGCGGTTGCCAGGCGGTACTCGCAGGTCTTCTAGGCGCTCAGCGCCATCCAAAATGAGTAATTTCCTCAAAGCACTTCGTCGTACCTCCGAAGGGAATTTTGACGAAAGCTGTCTGTGGAAGAGCTTCTCGGTATCTTTACAGCGAAAGCTCTTTATCATGATGTTGATGATAACGCGCGACGATAATAATGTCAAGCGTTATTATCGGTATTCAGGGTGTTCATCAGTACAACAGATTTGATCAAGGCATTCTGAACTATTTGATTAACCTTAGTAAAAGAATTGGTGCTCATCAGATAAGCTCTTTTCCAACAGGGAGCCCGAAGTCAACCTCGCTGTGTCGGTTCTGTGGAGTGATTCCCTTCACAAGCTCCTTTAAGGAATATTCCTTTTTCCCTGCAGGCTTGATAATAACACCTTCCTCAGTTTCAGTGACCTCGACAGCGGAATCCACTTCAATCCCTTTTTTCTTGGCAAGAGTGCGAGGAATGCTAACCCCAATACTGTTGCCCCATTGTGCAGCCTTAACAATCATAAGCGCCTCCTTTTGTTCCGCGTTTGCGTTTTCCTGTTTGGTATGCTGATGTTTAAAAAAGCGCCCTCTATTTTTGCTCAGCCACGTATGGTCTGCCAGCCCTCCTGGGAAGTGAGGACAAAGCCCTTTTCCGGTCCAGCGCGGGGGAAATCCGCAGAATTTCCCGGCACACTCGGAAAGTTTGGCTTCTTCCTGTAACAGATATCGTCAAGTTCTTGTCAGGGACGAGTAGTGCATGTCGCGATAGGATCTTTCCATTATAGCCTCGCCCGGCCCAGCGCAGCTCATCTATCTCCAAACTACGTCTGTCTCAATTTTGTCCACTCATCGCTGACCTAGCCCCGTTTCAGCTTCTCCAATACAGTCTTGTTGTAACTTTTATTTCGTTTTATTGTCTATCTTATTAGATACCCGAAGAAGGAGGTGTCATAAAATTATGAAAAGCTTTATGGTTATGTTGCTTTTGCTTTGTATAGTGATAGTGGGTTCTCTTGTCTTGGGCAGCGGCTCTGATGCCCTTGAAAAGCCTCTCAGAACCGAATCGGCAAATGCATCCGATGTTACAGGAACTTTTACCCTAATACTCTATGGGGGAAATTACTTTAATGACATCCATACCATTGCGTTTCTTGCTTCAGAGGGAGATCAATATACCTTTGAACCTTACGCGCCCGAATTTGACTACAGGCTGATAGAAGGCCTTTCAGCCAAGGAAGCCCTGGACAAGGCACAGAACTTTGTGAGCGTAAATAATTGTTTTTTGCATTCCCAGTTAAGCAAGATACTCGATCAAGACGGTAAGACTATAGGATATGAACTGAGACCTATTTATAGCTCCATTTGCTATGGCTTGGCTGATGTTCTTGATGTAAGCTATTGGAACAAGGCCAGCAAGGTTGTAATAAGAGTAAGAGTGAATCCTGTTGTAGAGGAGCAGCTTGAGAGTGGTGGTGGACCAACAGGCAGAGGCAGGGGGAAATGAGACCTGTGTTGCGGTGTACTGGATTTGCGAAATATTGAAGGGGCAAATGCGAGATAATGCCAACGCCAACTACCCTAACTCCTTAATAAATATAGCTTGTTCTAATCGGATTACAAGAGGGGAATATTTCGCTCTGGCCATACCGAACAACGGTTGCTACTCCCCTCGAGAGATGGCAACGAATGCCGGTACATCCGCAGTGTAGGCGATCTCGAAAGATGGGGATATATCTAAACTTTAAAACAATACTCATAGCATTCTTATCTTTCCTTTGTTTCAAACAAAACAGACGCGGCTATGCGTCGTGTGTTGTGTGAAATCTCCTTAAATCGGGAGTCAATCCAGTAGCCGCAGCCGATAAAATCTCCTCTTCTTGACAGTGGCCGCGAGATGCCTTAGAGTGTAGTCAGACCTTATAACTCTAACTTTAGCGAAACCGCAAAGGAGGTGAAATCATGAGAAAGACTATTTTTTTGGCAGTCATCGTTCTATTCTGTGCTGCAGTGGCCTTCGCCACCGCCACCTTCGGCAAGATGGACTTGAAGGTGGGCGACGAGGTCTACGCCTGTAACTGTAAGGGCTGCCCGTGCCAGATGATGTCAAAAATGCCGGGCAAATGCACCTGCGGCAAGGATATGGTGAAGGCGANNACGAGGAACGCGCCTTCAAAACCACCGGTCAGTATGCCTGCGCCTGCGGGTCTGACTGCGAGTGCGAGAGCATCAGCCAGAACGCTGGCAAATGTCCCTGCGGCATGGAAATGAAGAAGGTTGAATAGCGCAGGGAGGAAGTCGGTCAAGAAAAAGACGGGAAACCTCCCGCCTTTTTGTTTGTAGCAGTGGGAGAGAGGAGCTAGCTCTAAGTTGAAT
>DMNE01000179.1 GCA_003453735.1 Nitrospiraceae bacterium
CCATAATTCGGGTCGTCGTAGGGCTGATGTACTGGCCGTGCCGCTGGATTATTGAACCGGTCCACCATGAGAAAGTAAATTACCTGGTCCCGCCAATCCTCAGGCGAGGGAAACGGCCCGTTCGCCCGTCCAGCAGCCTTCACTGCGCTGTCCAGAACCGCCTGAAATTCTGGGGCAAAGAGCGATGTGAACATGATTCCCTCCTGTCAATCAGCGGCTGAGAGGTCGCGGTTTTCGCAACCATCCCGAGCCGCATGGTTAGAATGTCCCTCGGGTTCACCTCGTTCTATCAAACCGACGATTTTGAGCTGCAGGCTGGACACTTTTATGTGGTTCTTCGGGTTTGATACCGGTTCAGGCCAGCGCTCTCTCCATAACAACTGCAATCGTGATTCCATCTTTCCGTTCCCACCTCTCGGCGCCTAGCTTTGCCGGAAAAACATGTTTATCGATTGCCACAAAATGTCAGATATGATGAAAATCTACAATGTGATTTCTGCGCAGGAAAAGTTGTTCGAGAAGCTAAATTCTATGATAGCAGAAAAAAAGAAATCACCATGGAGTTTCAAGCCATGGGGTATTTTTAGGGTATGACATATAATAGGATAAAGTAGAGGCGTAATAAACATCAACCACAGTATCCATACGAAACCTCCTGTTCAAGAATTGAGTCCCCGGCAGTAAACACATCCCTGGCAGGAGGTCTCTGTTCTTGGTTGATTATAGAAAATATTTTCTCCGTTATATTGCTTCATTCAGCTGTTGCCTCGCCTCGCTAATATATAACGAAATGTGCAGCTTCATTTCACAATTGTGGATTTTCAGATCTTATCGCGCTTCAAGATCCGTCCGCTGGACGAACAAACATTGCGTTCTTAATAGAAAAATTGATGACGGCGTACTGATGGATGTTTATTTTTGAAACAGGCGGCCCTTTTTCCCAATACGTCTTCCGAAACTATAATGCATCAAGTATTTGAAATGATTAAATCGGATCATCATCGGCGACCTTCTTTGTAATTTAATGCGGACGAAGCGATGATGCTCCGAAAATGTGCTATATTTTTACTATCACATTTACACATCATGCAGTCCGTGCTATTCATGATCGACGTTCACGCGAAGAGGAGGGAAGAGAGATGCCTACATTGGAGGCCGTAAAGCGGATGAAAGAGTCAATCAACAAATACAAGAAGACCAGCACCGTGCATGAATTAGAATTTACGCTCTATGCACCGGATGCCAACAAAGTGTGTATTGCCGGGCAATTCAATGATTGGGATACGAAATCAATGCCCATGAAAAAAAGCAAGGATGGTTCATGGAGAATCAAGATGAAACTGCCCCTGGGAAAATATGAGTACAAGTATTTCGTAGACGGGGCCTGGGCGCAGGACATAGCCGGCGCCGAAATGATTCCAAATCCGTTTGGCACAAGCAATTGTGTGATCAACGTGCAATAATTGCCGCCCCTACGACTCTTAGACGATGTGAAAGGGAAACGAAGGGGGATGGGTTGCGTCCCCGGCGACGATTGGAAGGCAGGACAGCGTTAAACCGAACAAAGGTAGAAGTAGGCTTTTCATCGTGATAGAATCCTCTGGCGGCAGGATCTTGATGCTGATTTGCGAGGACTCTTCGGCATAGGCTGGCCGTCGAGCAGCGGCCCCGGGATGGAAGGGATGATACGCACTCCCGCAAAGGCAACTATGAGGAGTAAAGGCAACAAGCTTGACCAAACAATAAGTTTGCTACTCATGGACACCCTCAATCCAATCGATTCAAAAATCCGATTAAACCCGCTGATTACCTCTTTCATCAGTCCGGCCTCTATTGTTCTTGTAAGATCCCGCCGCTTCTGCTCACGTCTCGCAGCGTTTGGCGTTACGGGATTAGTTGATGTATGTTGAGAAGCAAGCATCAAAAGGAAGCATAGGCCATCTGCAACGTCTGGTCGGACGATTCCAATATGTTTATTTCAGGTTCTTATCCGCCTTGTCTAAAGTTTCGTTTTCCTCCGATTCGACCATTATTACGCCAGTATCCGTATCTCCCATGTTTTTGCCGATGTGAATATGTGCTTTCATCCGACCAATACTTCCCGCTTTGACGTCAAGCGCATTCACCGCAGGTTTCATGCAGCCTTTCTCCCTTTTGACATCCTTACCCCAGGAAGCTTGGCCGCAAGAATGTCTACCTTTTCAATCATCGGAGATTTTGCCAGTAGATAGGGAGCCTTTGCCATCAGAGCAGCCGCAACTCGTCCTGCAAGATGTGCCTCCCGCCCCTTCTCATCCGGGAAAGCATCGAAGATGCCGAACGTCGATGGACCCAGACGGATACCAAACCATGCCGTTGTTGCAGGCTCCTCCTGAACGATCGAGAGACTGTTCTTGATAAGACTCTCCACCTCTGCCTCTTTTCCCGGCTTGGCTTCCAGCCGTACGTATAATGCAACTTTAACCATATTTTCACCTTCCTTCACGATCATTCTCTTTTATTTAATTATACCTCCATAAGATGCAATGTTTAACATATTAGAAACATGATTTTGGCACCAGCATTTCGTAACAGGCAAAACTTAAGTATGCGAATATCCGAGGTGTCCTTTGTATTCGTGACTCTCTTGACTGGGATTCGCTATAATTAAATTAGGGTAGCACTAAGAAGGAAGTGATTGATTATGACATCTACAGAGCTTCTGGAATGGGTAATGGGGTGGCCGTGGCCTGTTATCGTTGTTTTCGTCCTCCTGATTGCCGGCGGCATTGGACGACTCGTATATTGGGATAAGGAGGACCGGTCTGCACAGCAATCATCATCCGGCCAAAGCTTGAACAAAGAATGTATCTGTCGGTGCGAGTAGTCATGATAACAACACAGGCACAGGCGGTACTAGTGAACCCAGTTGTAAAGTACGTTGGCGCAGCGGCCAAAGGAGGGCCCGATACTATATTCAAGAGCAAAGACACGAGATCTGAACGGATGCAACAATATACGTGTCATATTCATACGGGACCGGACCTGCCGAGGCATTCCTGCAATAGAGCCGCTTGCGCGAGTACGGCTGCGAATAAGGGATACTAAAGAATAAAGACGCCTGGCGAAGGCGGAACAGATATCTCTTTAGTCTCATTTTGTGGGATATGCGTGGGTTATCTTTGTCGAAACTGTGCAAGGGAGCAGCCATCATGCAAAGCTGTATATTCAGATGAACACCTTGGCGTTTGTCACATTTATTTGGCTCTGTTCGATGATAGCAGGTTTTCTAGGCTCATTGACAGGACTGGGCGGAGGTGTCGTTATCGTACCGCTCCTCACTTTGGCATTCGGTGTGGATATCCGGTATGCGATCGGCGCATCCCTCGTTTCTGTGATCGCCACATCATCAGGAGCTGCGGCAGCCTACGTCAAGGAAGGTTTCAGTAACATTCGGATCGGGATGTTCTTAGAAATAGCAACAACCTTGGGAGCGCTGGCGGGTGCGTTCTGGGCTGCACACTTGCCGACCTCGACTATTGCGGTTATCTTCGGAGTTATTCTGCTTTATTCGTCATATTTGTCGGGCAGACAGCAGAGGGTACAGCGAGAAATCGACCGACCCGATCCGGTGGCATCGCTTCTGAAGATGGACGGAAGTTATCCAACGGTGCAGGGCCTCAAAAACTATCACGCGCGATCTGTCCCCTCTGGTTTCGGGTTGATGTTTCTAGCAGGCTCTATCTCTGGGCTGCTCGGAATCGGATCAGGGGCGGTTAAAGTCCTAGCGATGGACCAAGTGATGCACATCCCCTTCAAGGTTTCCACAACCACGAGCAATTTCATGATCGGCGT
>DMNE01000044.1:0-2245 GCA_003453735.1 Nitrospiraceae bacterium
TGTCGTTCGTGGTGCCCGATGAGGCGCTGAATATATTGCCTGACTGGGTAATCAATCTTGTTCCATCTTCTGTAAGCCAGATGTCGTTGCCTACACTATAGTTCAAGCCGGGAATATTATCGGAACTATACAGGTAAACAGGGGTGCCGGACGAGATATCGAACTTCATGACAGCATAACCGATTGTAGTATAGAGGGCCATCCCACTCGGATGCAGTTTGACCTTTATACTCCCACCATTATTCCAAGCAGTCACAGTGCCCGTATTTATGTCTACCCAAATAGGCTGAGGCTGATTCTGCAAGGTATATACATCTCCGTTCCCTGCAAGAATAATATCAACGATGTTTCCGCCACCTACTACCAGCGTCTTGACCACAGCGTTTGAGACCAGATCCACATAGGAAATGGCGCCGTTGTGACCTACCGCGGCATGAAAACCGTCTGGGCTGACAGAAACACACAGGGGGAGAGCTGATAGATCAACAGTCTGGTCCACATTGGCGACAGGATCATAGATGTGAAGCTGATTGGACGGCGTGCCTGATACCATGATAATCCGGTCGAGTGGCTTACTGTATTCGGAGTCGATAACTTTAAAGGGAAGCGGGACAACGGGCCTGTTCGTTATGACGACAACGGTTACCGTAGCGGGCAGGCTGTTCGCGTATCCGTTATAGAAAATCTGGAGGCTTAACTCATATTTCCCTTCAATATCGGCCGTGAATGTCGGGTGAACGGATGAGGGATCTGAAAGGGTCGCAGTACTGCCTTGAGGTGTGCGCGTGAAACTCCAGGCGTAGGTCATGGGTCTGCCGGCATTGTCATAGCTGCCGCTTCCGTCAAGCGTTATTATGGTGGAAGGACCGGTGGTCTTGTACTGATCCGGTCCGGCGTTGGCAACGGCGGTGAGGGACACAGACACCACGACTGAAGCCGAGAACGTGGAGTTTAGAGTTCCGTCATTGACCGACAGATAGAACGTATATACGCCGGCTACATTCGGTGTGAAGGTCGGTTTGGCTGCGTGATTATCGGAAAGGACGGCCGTACTGTTCCCCGGCGCCTGCATTGTCCAGGAGTATATCAGAGGATCTCCGTTCGGGTCTGAACTGCCGCTACCGTCGAGCGTTACAAGTGTTCCGACATCTACGCTCTGGTTCGGACCCGCATTTGCGATTGGAGGGTCATCACTAGTCCGGGGCCCAGCCAGATTGCTCCAAGCATAAGTGTTTCTGATTTCATAAACACCGTCTCCGTCAGCATCGACTTCAATCTTGACAGAGATTGCCGAGATCGGGCTAATGGCAGCTTTGGAACCATTCGCTCGGGAAAGAATGATGGGACCTCCGCTGTTCGGGTTTGTCTGTGAAGAGAACGTATATACCAGGGGATTGGTCGTCGTAATGTCGACATATCCATACCGAGCGAGGTATACGCGGCCGGTATCCGTTTCGGTCATCGTCGAGGGAGTATAAATGTTGTCATAGATGGTCCTTACAACATAGCTTTGATATCGAAACGTATCCTGTGTTATGTTGTCGCGGCCATCCAGGTTAAATGTCATAGTTTCAATATTATTATTCAGGTCTTCCTGCTGCCAAATGGAACCGGTGAGCGAAACGTTGCTGTTAGTCGTCGCGATTGTCCACAAAGTGAAAGTCAGGGTGCCGTCAGTGATAATGCCGCTGTTGAAATCATAGCCCGCAACCGAGACAGACACTGTTCCATCATATGTGTATCCGTCTCCGTCATTATAATTCGAATAGACCATGGTAAGGCTGCCGGTCCCGGTATGCGGATCGATATTTCCGGTTATCGTCAAGGTGCCGCTAACACTGCCGTTGCTCGTTTCACTCATCGATACCGCGCTCATCGTTTTATATGATCGTGCGGAGAAGCCTCTGATGCCGAACAACACCCGGCCTTTCATTTGCCCGAAAAGGGCGACTGTCTTGCCGTCTTTCTGACTGTTGGCTGGAGATGCTGTCGATGAAGAACTTGAATGGCCCTGGCTCCATACTGCGGCAAAGATAGTATTGGCGTTGGCAACGCTGATGGCGGCTTGCGTCATGAGGCCGTCATAGGTGATGCCGCTGATGCCAGGACTATTACCGCTGCTGAGACCACCACCTCCGCCCCCTCCTCCGCAGCCAAAAAGAGAAATCGAAAGAACCAACGAAATACTTAATAATATAATGTATTTGTTTCTCATAACATCCGCATTAAAAAACTTTTGACAGGT
>DMNE01000044.1:2254-4381 GCA_003453735.1 Nitrospiraceae bacterium
GTGAAAGTTACTTGAGGAATTGTTTTTCTTTAGCATTCGCATCATCATCGATGATATCTACAAGTGCGTATGGCAGCCTATTAAATAGGCTTTAGAATTCTGTTTGAACGTCGCAGAGAATGCAGGCGAGAAACCCTGTTTTACCGACCGTTCTTGCCACGCTTATTGGTTCATGTGTTTCGTTGATGGATTATTCTCTTACTGCAGCCGTTTTAGCAAATTAATTTCAGAGAAAAATCCTTGTGTTTGATCTGAATAAGAAACAGCATAATAGAGNNTTATGGATCGAGAGTCAACGGATAAGGCACTGTTAAAATATTTTGCGATGTTCCCCCGTCTTAAGGTTTTGTCCGCATAGCCTCTTCTTGCTTGAGATCTATTAATTTGCATTTAAAGATCATAATAAGCCCTGCTGACCACAAAGAGTTACTTCGATCGAAGCTTTGGCTAACGGATCACAAGACCCGTGGTAACCTACCCTTTCTCGCGAAATGATTAATTATTTAGGATAATCTATTGATCAAAAAAAAATAAGATACGCAAGTATTCTGAGATGTAATGTACTTAAAAAAAGTTATACGAAAACTCTTCTTTAATTTATTCTAGCAAGAAATGATAATCGTGATAGGGGTATTTATAGGCTATTGCATAAAGTTACAAAAAAAGCAGGCATGAAATGCGAGATTTGGCACGTAACTTTGATTATTGCGAGTGATGACAACAATAAACCAGGAAGAAGATGTTTAAGCCCATGGTGAGGGTTTCACGACCATGAGGAAGACAATGGCCATAACTAGAATGGCCAAGACCACCCCCAAGATCGTCCCTCGGCGGGCCAGGGTTTGGTAACCGGGCGAGTTGAAACCTTCGCTTTCTAAAATTTGGATCTGGCGCCGCAGGGTCGGGGTATACCCCATCAGGCCGATGAGTACAACCAGCGCGTATAAGACCAAGGCCGCCAGCAGCCAGAAGGTAGTCAGTGGCAGATGGACCGTGAACACCATCAAAAGTCCAATGACCAACAGCAATCCATAAGCTGGATTGGCGAGGCGGTCATCAATCAACTTGATAACCTGCAGCGTGAACGGCATGACGTCCGGGTGGTGTGAGGCGCGTGTGATCCAAATGCCATACGTTACATTGGCACCAAAGGCGACAATGGCGGCCAAGACATGCAGATATTTCATCAACAGATACGGCATAGCTCCTCCACAATTGATCGTGTCTAGGTCATAGCATCGATTCGGACAGGCTAATAACTTCTGAATAAAACTTACAATTCGAGTTAAGCTCAAAAAGTGCGAACTCAGGAAGAAGTTCTGGGCGAAAGTCATGTCGCCAGGCGGCTTTCTCGGCTTGGCTGCTCTGACCGTAAGAGAACAATGGCCAGCACCGCCTGCCACAGCTGATTGCCATATTGAGAAAAGCGCTCAGTGAGTCCGAGCCATGGAGTAGACTGATCTGCAAGAAGCCGTGAAACGTTCGAAAATGCCAAAATCGCCGGCACGAGTACTATAACGATTGTTCCTATCGAGTAGAGGCGAAACCAGTTTTTGAATACAGCAATGCCCAATCCGATGCTTAGGATAACGAACGGATTGATCGCGAGAATTCCGTGCATGGCATCGGTAAACGTCGCCGCGACACCGCGCATGTGCATCGGGAAGAAATTCCACAGCACCAGGCTGTTGATTGCATTTCCAATGATCATCAATGCCATGACGCGCAGAGCGCGATTTCCATCGCATGACAACCAGATGCCGAACCCGAATGCCAGCAAAGATAGACTGGACAGGGTGAAAAGCGGGACGACGAGATGGCTCGTGGGAGCCCCTATGGCAAACAGCTCGCTTACGGCTTGATCAATGAAGCTGTAGCCTGCATACAGAGTACATGCGAGTATGTCGGTGCCGACATACAATAGAGATGCCTGGATACCGCAAATGAGCAGTATCTTTCGAACCATCATGCATCTCCTTTGACTTCAGCCTCCCCGGGCGGGGACGACTCTCACCTCTTTTCCACGCTTCTTGATGCTGTGAGGTCGAAGAGGCTTCCGGCAGCCTTCTTGAACATATTCAAGTGGGCGGGATAGAAGTAGTTGGATTCGAACCAGCCCTTGTCCCG
>DMNE01000044.1:4396-5620 GCA_003453735.1 Nitrospiraceae bacterium
CAAGCCATAGCTTAAAGAGCGACGGGACAGGATAAGTCGGTCGTGACAGTCCTTCATGAAACCTCCTACTATGCGCCGCAAGAATGCTGTCGACTTTTTGTTGTCCTTTTGCCGTCATCGGGTCAAGGACCGTGACGCAGCTTCCCTTGACCACGTTGAAACCAAGGCCGCCTCCCACTAAATCGAGATACTCCACGATCTTCTCGCCACCAAAGATGCCCTGCGTCACGATGTTGGTGAAGACCTTGCCGAAAAAGCGCGGACGATGAAACACAAAGCCGAGCCTGTCAAGGAACTTCTTNNCTTCATGATCGCGGATACCTGGAAGGAGTAGTTCGGCGATGCGAAGACCACCCCGTCCGACGTCGTCATCTTCCCCATGAGGGCGTCCCGGTCGTCCTTGAGCGGACAGAACTCCTCACCCTTGAAAAAGCACGAGCAACAGCCTCTGCAGGTCCCCAGCCTGTAATCGCTCAGGTGGAAGATCTCGTATTCGACATCACCTTGCGACTGCAGGGATATCAGGAACTGACGAACAGCATTATAGGTGTGCTTCTTACGGGCGCTTCCNNACGAACGCGGAGACTCTTTTCACTTCTACCACATCTCCTCTTCATGTAATCGATAGCGAACGACAACAGAACAAAATAATAACTTCAAAAGATAATGCGCGGCATAAGTATCCATCTTCAGGTCCCGATGACCGGTATATGCATGTGTATATCTGCAAGATCGAATACTTTCCTAAGAAAATACTCTGTGGTTTATCCAAATATCTTCTATTTGGCTTATGCCTTCGTTCAGGACCCTTGTAGATTGGATAGTTGAATATTCGTCGATCTCTGCCCGACCCTCGATCATTCCCGGACCTTCGTTCGTTTGTTACCATAAGTCCACCGTTGTCAGATAAAATATTTTTGATAAATCTTATNNGAATCTCTCATTCAAGCTTGCTCGCAGGGCTCATGCAACTTTTCCAGCGAGCATTCAAGAAGACCTTATCGACCTCTGAAGGTATTATCGCTTATTAGTTTTTTGACCGCGTTCCCACTTTATAATCAGTTCATGTGAGTGTATTTAGACGGTGACAACAGCTATTGCCTAAGAACAGACCGGGGAGAATTCAATGATCGCTCTATGATGATCGTAAATTTGTAAGATCTCCCCGATCTGAGGCCTATCAGTGTTTTTAGTGGTTCAATCCTCGCAGCCTATGTCCCTTTT
>DMNE01000037.1 GCA_003453735.1 Nitrospiraceae bacterium
TCGCTACATCTCTCTTCGCGTCAGCCAGCCGAGATCCTCCGCTTAAGCTCATCCGGCTTTAGGGTGGCCGTCCCGACGACTCCAACCACAATCCCCGCAGCGTAGTTCGAGAGTCTGGCCGCATCGACCATATCCGCGTTGGCAGCCATGGCGAGCGTAAGCGCGCTGATTACAGTGTCCCCTGCCCCCGTAACGTCAAATACTTCCCGAGCTACAGTCGCAATGTGGGTAACCCTTCCACCGCGCTCGAACAAGCTCATCCCGTGCTCTCCTCGGGTGACGAGTACGGCATTACACTTGAGACGTTTAAGCAGCAGCGTGCCGGCCCTGAGAAGGCTCTCATCGTCCTGAATCTCGATTTTCGAGCCGATGGACGCTTCCTGGGTGTTTGGCGTGAGGATTGTAACACCGCGGTAAATACCAAAATGGTTCACCTTGGGATCCACGGATACGATCAGGTCTTTCCTTTTTGCCAGCTTCACAAGGTCACGAACCAGGTCTTTCGTGACTACTCCCTTGCTATAATCCGAAAGCACGATCGCATCAAGACCATCATTCGCCTGCCGCTTGACATATTCGAAGATTCTCCGGTGCGTATCCCGATCAATTCCGACCTTGGTTTCACGATCGAAGCGGACAACTTGTTGGCTGTGGGCAATGACACGTGTTTTGATTGTCGTCGGCCTGCCGCTTTCCACGATAAGTCCGTCGGTGTGGATACCCTGAGCCCGCAGCATGCGGGTGAGCTGCCTTCCCGCTTCATCATGCCCGATAACGCCGCATACATCTACTTTGCCGCCGAGGGAGTGGATATTATTTACGACATTCGTAGCCGCGCCCAGGAGCACACTTTCCTTTGTCACGTTCACTACCGGAACCGGCGCCTCCGGCGAGATGCGGGAGACATTCCCCCAGATATAATGATCGAGCATCACGTCTCCGACTACGAGCGTGCGCGTCGAGGGGAAACGGTCGATATACTTCATAAGACGCTTTGATTCGGCCTTTGAGATCATTGTTTTTCGTTTCCTGCCTGCATGGCGACAAGCGTGGCCACGATGGACCCGATTGATATTTCACTCTTCATGAGCACGGGGATTTTTCGTTTATCATCAGTGAACCAGATGTAGATATCTCCCGTGTGCTGGAACACACCTTCATATTTGGGATATGTCTTGACTTTGATGGTGTCGAACTTGCCTAAAGAAGTCTTGATCTTCTCCCGTCCGAGCGTCAGCACCTCTACGGCATAGTTCTTCCCATCGTCATTGACCTCGATACTGATGGGCTTACCGACGGTGAAATCCTGGCGCGTCCGCACATAATACAGTGATGAAAGCGGGTCGAGTATGCCCGGAGGAGTACTGTACGTTTCTTGCTTTCCTTCCTCAAATACGGTTACTGTGCCCTCATCCTGGTCAAAGGTCATCGTACGCTTTTTTTTCCTCTTTCCGTGGCTTTGGTCGAGTTTGTAAGAGAGGCTGCTCATCGTTACGGCATCAATAGTGCTTTCGATAATATCATTCACCTTATAGAACTTGGAAACAAGACCTGATGACCGTGCTGTCGAGACGAGGACATACACCTTTTCCCCGTCAACCTGTTTTTCTTCCCTGACCTCCATGACCGCCGTGCCTGCGTTCAGAATATTTGACCAGCTTATGAGGTAAGTCAGTCGCTCACCCACGGAAAAAGCATGGTTGACCGTCGCGATATTGTGGATTGGCTTCTGTACCGAGTCCGGGTCGGCCGTGGCCAGATGGGCAAAGAGCAACAATGCGCATAAATAAGGCAGAACTTTTTTCATAAGCGGGCCTCCACTTCGACATATGGAGGAACGTTCTAAAACATCTTATAATAATATGGGAAACCTCCTCATTTGTAAAGACAATTTTTACTCGCTCTGTGTCTGCAAATTGACCAAAAAGGCTTATTTTTGCCTTGCGTCCATTAATGGTTTGTTCTATTATGCAATTGTATTTCATGATGTATGAATAGCTCTGCGGGTATGCATAATATCCTCATTATTAAACCCGGCGCTATCGGCGATGTCTTGCAATTGACTCCGGTTATTCGAGCGCTCAAGAGTAAATATCCAGACGCCGAGATAACGCTCCTCGTCGGCTCAGCAGCAACAGCGGAGCTTTTCCGATACAATCCTTCCGTGAGAGAAACTGTCGTTTACGACAAGCGGGGAGAGCACAAATCGATAATGTCTTTCATCAGACTTTGGAAGCGGTTGCGTACGACAGAGTTCGACCTTGTCATTAACTTTCAACGAAGCAACGTCAGGGCCTGGTTACTCGCATCGGCTTCATTTCCATCCCGTATTTTAGTGTACCATAAAGCAAAAAAGAGAATCGTACACGCCGTGGTCAATTATCTTGATACCCTTGCCCCGTTGGGCATCTTGTCGGCGAATCTGGACCTAGAACTTTCACCGGGGCCGGATGCCAGGGCATTCGCCGAAAATCTCCTCTCCGCTGTCAAAGCAAACAACAAACCGCTTATCGCATTGAATCCGGGGGCTAGCCATCCCTTAAAACAGTGGGGCTCTGGCCAGTTTGCCGAACTTGCCAGTATTCTTTTCAAGGAGCTTTCCGCGAGCATCATTATCGTGGGAGGGTCAGATGACATCGCTTTATCGGAAGAAATTGCTCGACGTACGGTGTCGAGGCCTCTTCTTCTGGCCGGGAAATTGGATCTCCTGCAACTGGGAGCGATTCTTGAGCAGTGTGATTTACTGGTGAGCGGCGACACGGGACCAATGCATATAGCTACAGCCGTCGGGACACGCGTTGCCGGGCTGTTCGGCTCCACTGACCCTGCACGGACAGGCCCTGTGGGCCAAGGCCATCGAGTCATTCAGGCAAAGGGTGTTCCCTGTGTACCTTGCAGAAGCTTGATCTGTCAAGCCGGTGTTTATCTCGAGTGTATGAAAAAATTGTCGCCAGAATATGTATATGACGTGATCCATGATATGCTTTACAACGAACAAGCCGTTCGATGAGGTGCTGCACCATATGATTTAAATCATGGATGTCATTTGCAGTGTGATGTACAGTCCTAACTATATGAATTGCTATGTTTTTGCTAATCAAAAAACATCAAGAAGGGAGCAATGATTATGGCCACGCCGAAGGTTGATTTGGATTTATGTATCGGATGCGGACTCTGCAGTGAACTCTGCCCCAAGGTGTTTGAGCTTAGAGATGATAAGGCCTGGGTCACGAATCCTAATGCCTGCGACACTTGCGATTGCCAGCAAGCCGTCGACAGCTGCCCCGTCACCGCAATCGCTCTT
>DMNE01000033.1:0-9022 GCA_003453735.1 Nitrospiraceae bacterium
TAATCCCCCCGCCCAAAGGGGAGCAGGTTAAGCCGCCAGAGAAAAAGCCTGAGGGTCCTCAGAAAGGAGAGGAATAATAGAAAACGAAAGAACAAGCAATATTGAAAGACGCATGCCATTAATTCCATTTTGTTCCAATGTGGTTAGGCTCGGTTCTGCATGTTTCAGCAGCGGACTAGGCCTCGTCCATATGCCCTTCAGCACTTGGGCTGAGAAAGCAAGCGAGAAGGGCCTTTTCGTCTTTACTGAGTACTTGATTCTGTTTACTCAAACATTGAGACAGCAGTTCAAGGGAGAACCTTTAGGAGTTTGGCAGATCTCGTAATGACAAGGCTTTAGCTGGTTTTGAGGCGTAAGACCCCACCGGTGTTTACTCAGAGCTAGAGAAAGATCTCGAAAAGGAGGAAAGTCACGAACATGCCGAGGAGGCCGCCAAGAATGACCTCTGTTGTGGTATGTATTCCCGAGGTCACCCTGTTTCTCGCAACAGCTGCAGCAAGGACAAATGTGATTGCCGACACAATGATACTTCCAGCCAAATAGGTAATCGCCACCCATGCTGAAAAGGCAAGAGCCGCGTGGCCGCTCGGCATCCCACCCCACAAGGGAGTTCCTTTGCCTAGATACGCCTTCGCTATCACGACAAGGATAAGCACAAGGATGAAGGCTGCCATACTAATCTCTTCACCGGTGTGCTTTGCCACGTGAAACCCTTCGTGGAAGGATCTGAAAAGAGGGGGGAAAAGGATCACATACCCTATAACGGCGGCGCCGAAGGCAGTTATGAGAACAGCTCCAGCCGCCACATCCTTTGCAATCCGCGCCTTTTCGTTCTGTTCGGGAGACAACAGGTCAACCACGGCTTCAATTGCGGTGTTAAAGAGTTCGGCGAGTAATACCGTAATGGCAACGAGTGCGATGAGAAGGAATTCGGTTCTCGAAATCCCCAGCATGTAACTCACGATCAAGACTAATGCAATGGAATAGAAATGATACCGAATATGCCTCTCGGTCTTTGCTGCGTAGAGTATTCCCTCTATGGCGAAATTGGCGCTCTTAATCCACTGCCTGACAGGCATCCCGGAGTTCCTTCTCCCTCTTCTTCATTTTTTGCCTCTGATAGGTATTTCTTTCATGGTCATAGCCCATGAGGTGGAGAAACCCGTGAACAAGGAGACGGCGCACCTCTTCCCGAAATGTATTGCCATACCTGAATGCCTGCCTCTTTGCAGCGGTAAGATTTATGACAATATCGCCGAGCAGGATCTCACCTTGATCAGGGATTTCTTTCATTTTGGCATATAGCGGGAAAGAAAGAACATCGGTCGTCATGTCCATGCTTCGATAACGGTGGTTGAGTTCTTTCATCCGCCTGTCGTCAACAAGCAGAATTCCGAGTTCGGCCCTTTGAAGCTTATATGATCTGAGAAGTTCCCGTGAGTCCTTCTTGAGTTGCTGAATGTCTATTCTTGTACGTTTTTGATAATTCCTTATCACTACCATCAAGAGTATGTGCGGTAAGGTGCGCTTCCCCCCTCGGCCCCCTTTCAATATCTTTAGCAGCATTCCTTTTCGATTCATCGCTGAAATTAAAACCGGGATAGTCAATCCTTTTATGGAGAATCCCCGTGAGTATATAGGAAAAATACTTCTTTATTTCAGATATGTCCTTCAGGGTCAGTTCACATTCATCAAGTTGGCCCTCAAGGAAGATGTGGTTTATGATCTTGTCCACCAAAGCGGCGATCCGTGCAGGAGTGGGGTCTGAAAGAACACGTGACGACGCCTCCACGGCATCCGCCATCATAACAAGGGCGGCAACCCTGGTCTGTGGCTTTGGGCCGGAATATCGATAATCATCTTCGAAAGGCTCGTAAACGGATTCCAGCCGACTCTGATCACGGGGGCTTTTTATATCGGTCTTGAGACCCTCAAATTGTTCCCTTGCCTTCTGGTAAAAATAGCTTATCAGGGAGTTGCCATGATGCTGCTGAATGATTTCGATGATTAACTGCGGCAGCTTCGCTTGACGGGCAAGTTCAACACCCTCCTTGACATGGGAAACGATTGCCATGGAGCTTAAGTGCGGGGTAAGTTTCTCATGCTTGCTCGCTCTGCCGCTCTGATTCTCAACGAAATACTCAGGCATCTTTAACTTTCCGATATCATGATAGTATGCACTCACCCTTGCCAACAGGGGATTCACTCCGACAGCTTCCGCAGCAGACTCCACGAGATTCCCGACAATAACACTGTGATGATATGTGCCGGGCGCTGCTATCAAGAGGTTCTTCATGAGGGGCTGATTCAAATCCAGGAGTTCAAGAAGGCTTATATCCGTTGTGATATGGAAGATATGCTCGAAAACCGGGAGGAGCACTGAAACAACAGCGGTAATGCTGATTGCGGTTGAAAGGGAAAAAACTGTAGTCGATATAGTTTTTGCTGTTAGCAGTTCCCCCTGGAATAGAAGGAGGATTATCGCGGTAATCGTATTTGCTATGCCAGTATAAAAACCGCCCCTGAGGAGCACTGAGCGTTTTTTGCACCTGATAACGCTGAACGCCGCTGTCAGGCTCCCCACAAAAGCATAGACCGGATAAACTGTGTCGTGCAGCCAAAGCCCGGAGAGAAGGCTGACGATAAAAGAGAAAAATATGGCTGTATGGAAATCAAACAGAAGCGCGACAAGCATCGCCCCCGCCGGAATCGGCATGCCGAATACCGCCCCCTCTAAGGAGAGAGAACCAACGCCCTTGGAAAGGTTGAGCAGGAAATAGTGAAAGATTCTTCCCATGGCAACCGTACCAACGATCATTACCCCCAGGAGAATCAGCATACTCTCTTTCTTCATGTACTGGGGTTTATATCGAATGATATCTCGGTAAAGGATCACGAGGAGAAGACAAGCTACAAGGAATCCCCCAATGAACGGTTCCAGCCCGAACTTGCTCTGAACGATAGCAGCAGAAAGCAGGGCAAAGACAACAAGGATCCCGTATTTCCTGTTATCGGCTAAGTCATTGTGCTTTGACGTTATCGGTACTCCGTTTTTCATACCTTTCATATGCCTTCACGATTTCCTGAACAAGTTTATGTCTCACAACATCCAATTCCGAGAAATAGACGAACTGTATCCCATCTACCCCTCTCAGGATGTGCTCTACCTCTATAAGGCCGGAGATCTTCCCCTGAGGCAAGTCTATTTGGGTTTTGTCTCCAGTAATCACCGTCTTGGAATTGAAACCGAGCCGCGTAAGATACATCTTCATTTGTTCTGATGTCGTGTTCTGCGCCTCATCGAGGATGATAAAGGACTCATTGAGGGTTCTTCCCCTCATGAACGCCAAAGGGGCTATCTCAATAACCCCCCTCTCGATCAGCTTCCCAGCCTTTTCTGCATCAAGCATATCGAAGAGGGCATCGTAAAGGGGCCGTAAATACGGGTTAACCTTCTCATATATATCACCTGGGAGAAACCCCAGCTTCTCGCCCGCCTCTACCGCCGGCCGGGCCAGTACAATCCTGCTGACCTCTTTTTTGAGGAAGGCGCTAATCGCCATTGCCATGGCGAGGTATGTCTTTCCTGTTCCGGCAGGGCCTATGCCAATGACGATATCATTGTTCTTTATAGCCTCGATATACTGCTTCTGCACCTCGGTCTTCGGGATGATAAACCTCTTTTTTGAAGAGACAGGGATATTGTTCATCAGCAGGTCTTTCAGGGATACCTCCACGCCCGAGGAGATAGATCGCACAGCAAACACGATATCCTCTGGTTTCAATTCGTACCCCCCTGCACGCAATGAGCGTAACTCATTGATCAGGTCCTCAGCTTTGCGAGCCTGGACATCTTCGCCCTGTATGAAAATCCTGTTGCCCCTCGTGCTAATGGTCACGCCGAGAGATTCCTCGATAAGCTTAAGATTTTTATTGAAACCGCTGTAGAGGAAGGAAAGTTCCTTTTCGGGATCGAGCTCTATCTGTGACGTAACCGTAATGACTCCTTTTAGTTCTTCCTGGCGACAAAGGCTTTCAGCTGTTCCGTCTTCTTCAGTTTCAAGGCAACCACTTCCGCTTCTTTCTTCTGAGCGAATTCTCCCACCGTGACCTTGAACAGTGTCGTACCCTTAGAAGAAACCTTCAGATTAAGTGCTTTATAGCCATTGTCTTCAAGCTTAGCTTTAAGTGCATCTGCTTCTCTCTGGCTCTTGAACGCTCCTACCTGCACAGTATAGAGCACTGCAACATCTTGCGTTTTCTGGTCATGTGTTGCTTCTGCGGGGGCTTTTTTCTCATTGTTCTGGGCAGTTGGGGATTGTGTATTTGTCACCATTTTGGACTCTGTGACAGTCCGTTTCGGTTCTTGAACCGGTATCGCACTTCTCGAGCCCGTCGAATCTTCTGCCTTCTTGACTGTCTGTTCGGGGGATGGCAGTGTGGAAGGCGCGATTTCTGAGGGTTTTATTTTCCCGATTTCGCCCGGGGCCTCAGCACCGGACGGTTTCTGAACGACTGGCTGAACTGCTGACTGCATTGTCTGTGAAGGGAGGGAATTCTTTCCAACGAAATAGCCGAGAGAAAAGCTCCCCGCTGCAACTATAACGGTAATGATCATGAGAACCAATTTGCCGGAAAGTCTTCTCGTGGTTTTCGGTAAGCCCTCCATCATAAAATTAGCATAGCATCTCCATAACTGAAAAATCTATACCCTTCAGACACAGCGTCGCGGTATGCCCCTAACAGCTTTTCCGTGCCGCAGAAGGCAGAAGTGAGCATGAAGGGAGTAGATCTGGGAAGATGAAAATTGGTTACCAATGAGTCCAGAACCCTGAACCGATAGCCGGGGTATATGAAAATGTCCGTTGTCCCTCGCAGAGAGCCGTTCCGCGACACGTCAGAAACCGTCTGCCGCCACCTTCCGCTCATGAAGCCCTCTATAGCCCTTGTCGCAGTCGTTCCAACCGCTATAACCCTTTTTCCCGCTTGTTTCACTCTTTTCACCGTTTCGATGACGTCCCTTCGGATCTCAAAATGCTCTCTATCCATGACATGATCTTCCACATCCTGTGCAGTAACCGGCTTGAAGGTACCTGTGCCGATGTGCAGTGTGAGGAAACTGATCAGGACTCCTTTACTCTCAAGCGTTCCCAATAACTCCCTCGAAAAATGAAGGCCTGCGGTAGGAGCGGCAATTGAGCCTATCTCGTCAGCATAAACGGTCTGGTACCATTGCTTATCAGCATCCGAAGGCATCCTCTTGATATAGGGGGGAAGAGGCATCTCACCGACTCTCCACAGGTAATCGGAACAATCCCCTTCATCGACATCAAATCTGATGATCTTTCCAGCTCGCATTTCCCCTGAAAGTCCACCAGATATCAGGACTCTCCCTGTATACGATCCTCTCGACAGGACTTCCCAGACATTAGGTTCCAGCTCCTTCACAAGAAGCAGTTGTATCTTTCCCCCCGTCTGTTTTGACCCGCTCAGCCTTGCCGGCAACACCTTCGTATTATTCAGAAGGAGCAGATCACCCCGAGAGAGAAATTCCGGCAGGTCGTAGAATTTTCGATGTTCAATATCCGTCGTATCTCTGTGCAGAATCAGCAACCTGCATGCATCCCTTGGAATATGAGGATCTTTCGCTATTAAAGAATCGGGGAGGTGAAAATCGAACTCAGTCACCTTCATGAAGTCGTATCACAGTTCCCGGATAAAAATAAGAAAGTATTTCCCTGTAATTCTTACCGTCCTTTGCCATCTGCAGTGCGCTCCACTGGCAGAGGCCAACACCATGACCGTATCCTTTGCCCTCAAAGTTTATAGAATCATCGCTCGCTGTCAGACGAAAGTTGGTACTCGGCAGTCTCGACCAGCCGAGAAGTCTTCTGAAATCAGTGGCCTTTACGATTTTCTTGCCTTGTTCTGATTCTATCGTAAGGTCTCTTACCCTCCCCGTTGATGTATGCGAATATATGGCGATGAGATTGATTCCCTTCACATTCAACGCCTTTTCGATTTCCTCGAGGGGTATCTTCTTCTCCCAGACCCAATATGGCGATTGNNGTCATCCCGACGGACGTGGAATGGTAGAACGCCTCTATGGGTTTGTTGTTATAGGTAAGTATTTCTCCAGCAGTCTCTTTCACCGCATATGCGATCTGCACCTGTGCATTGTTGCCCTTATACGCCTGATTCAATACTGATGAGGTGAGATGAAACTTTGTGTCTCCATTCGTTGCCATCCTGTATACTGCATAGGTACGCGCGATGACAGCCTGAGCCTTGAGTGCCTCGATCTCCCAGTTCGTACCTACCTCGGCAGCTACGACACTTTGGATGTAATCCTCCAGGGGGAGTTCATTAATAATGTAAAGCCCTTTGTCTCCCCTCCATATCTCAATGTTTCCGGTGTAATGCATGCCATTCACCAGTAGGTCTCCTTTCATGCTTCCGAGCCTCGTCATCTTCTCATCCTTGTCGGGTATTGCTGTATGGTTTTCATCCAGGATGAGCACTTTGATCTTCGCCGGTAAAGCTGCTGGATAGCAGACAGAAGGCATTTGAGCGAGGCAGAAAAGGGCCAGCAAAGGGACTACAAAAAAGAAAATCTGACTTTTGTTCTTTTTCATTATTATCTCCTTCCCATCAGCCATAGGATGAGCGTAAGGATAATGCTGAGGACTATGCTTGTCGCTAACGGAAAATAGAAGGTAAAATTTTTCCTTTGGATAACGATGTCTCCAGGCAACCTGCCAAGCCAAGGGACCTTATCTGAAAGAAGAAGTAACCCACCGACTGCGGCTGTGATAACGCCGATGACAATAAGCAATCTCGCCAGCAAGTGAATTCCGTCATTCATGTTTTTTCTGTCTCTCTTGCTCGGAGAAGACGCACCCACAATACTTCTGCCGATAGAGACCGAGTTCCCTAGATAGAGGGATACTGTCCCGGTAGCCTATCCTAAAATCTTCTGCATAAAAAGGAATCGTATAACGTCTCGCCATTTCTCTCCCCACGCCCACAATCGCGTCAAACTGCTGGTATGGACTGACGAGCAACGACGTCGTGAATCCATCAAGTTTCATCTTCCGGGCAGTCCTTGCCGTCTCATCGAGTCGAAGCTCATAGCAGCGGATGCAACGGTTGTCCTGCGGATCACCGATCCCCCTCATAAAATCATCGAATCCGTAACGATCCGTATATTCTATATCCAATCCCCACACCTTCTCGAGATTCCGGAGAGATCCTAGCCTCTCCTGATACTCCTGAAAAGGATGAACATTTGGACTAAACCAAAGACCCTTCACATCGATTCCTTTTTTGAGAAGGCTCTTTAATGGGTACAGACTGCAGTTTGAACAACATATATGCATTAAAACCTTCACGATATATATTCTAACAAAAAAATGTCAAACGGAGTCGAAAAAAATGATCTATTCATCAGATCGGCAAATAAGGCGGAGAAGACATGTATCACATAGCTATTGTCTATACTAAGGAACCTTGTCGGTTTACGACAGGGGATATAGAATACAGATTCTGACTTACGGTAACGCGCTTTCCACCCATCAGCTTATGGTATAATCAACCAACTAAGTATGGACATACATCATCTGAAAGTCTTTGCCTCGGTTTTCAAAAACAAGAGTTTTTCAAAGGCTTCTGAAGAACTCCATTTAACGCAGCCAACCATCAGCGACCACATCAAGGCACTGGAGGAAGAACTAAACTGGAGGCTCTTTGACCGCTTGGGAAGAATGATCATGCCCACAAAGGAAGCTGAGATTCTTTACAACCGTGCGTTGGAAATCATCGAAAAAATGGACTCCCTCAGAGAAGTTGTCGGTGAGTTCCAAAAGGAGATCACCGGCGAATTAGTTGTAGGCGCCAGCACCATTCCCGGCACTTATCTCATGCCTGCCATTATTATGGCCTTCAAGAAGAAACATCCGTCGACTTCATTTCAGCTAATCATATCGGACTCGCGGGGAATCGTGGAGAAGGTTTCGAGACATGAACTGCTCATCGGGATTGTGGGGGCGAAACTGAGCAGTCAGCAGCTCCGTTGCCTTCCTTTTAGGGATGACGAATTGATTGTGGTGACTTGCCCTTCCTTGGTAAAGGAAGCATTGATACCTCTCCGGCAATTCCTCGAGATCCCCATGGTCTTGAGGGAGGAAGGGTCAGGGACGCGAAGAGAAACGGAGAAGATTCTCGAAAGCAAGGGGGTCTCTCTTGATGACATTCCGGTCGCTGGCATCCTAGGTTCTACCGAAGCGGTCAAGCAGGCAGTGAAGGCAGGCCTCGGAACCGCCATTTTGTCAAGGCTGTCCGTCACGGATGAATTGAAGCACGGCGTTCTCAAAGAGGTCAAGATAAAGGATATCCAGATGAAGCGGAGCTTTTACCTGGTGACCCATAAAAAGAGAACCCTGCCGTTTGCTTACTCTATTCTTTTGGAATTTATAAAAGCCGCCTCATAGCACTGCGAATCGCTTCGGAGCAGCTCTTGCCATTTCTGTTGCTCTGTCGTGTCTCCTAAAGAAAGAGGCAGTAAAGACTGGGAGGATGCTGAAAGAACTTCTACCGCGTGATGGTGCCATTTTACCTTCGTAAAGCGGCACCTGTTCATCTGTCGACGAATATCCACTTACTGTCTTTTATCGCCTCGCTAAGAACATCCCCAATATGGGCTGCTAGTACACCCTTTTCTCGCATGGCTATGACGAGCGCTTCCTTCCTTTCGCCAGGGACAAAGATGAGAAGGCCGCCGGACGTCTGGGCGTCATTCATCAAAACTCGTTCGATTTGGGTAACCTCTCCTTGCCACGAGACATATTGTTCAAAACTTTTCATATTATCCCATGTGCCTCCCGGTACTATCCCCATTCCTATGAGCCTCACGGCCTCTTCAAAGAACGGGACGCGGCTCGAAAAGAGTCGCGCCCGGCATTTGCTTGCAGAAAGCACCTCATAGAGGTGTCCGAGGAGCCCGAAACCGGTTATGTCCGTTGCG
>DMNE01000033.1:9045-9516 GCA_003453735.1 Nitrospiraceae bacterium
GGTGCCGATCTTCTTGGTAAGTATTATGGCGTCGCCAGGCCGCGCTTTGGTATTATCCAGGATCTTGTCCGGATGGATGATGCCCATAACGGTAAACCCAAACTTCGGCTCTTTATCCCTTAGGGTATGCCCCCCGATAATAGAGACACCTGCTTCGGTCATTTTATCGATGCCACCTCGCATAATCCTGTGCAGTGAAGGAAAAAATTCGGGTTTATTGGGGAACATTGCGATATTGAGAGCCACCAGTGGCTTCGCACCCATTGCCCATACATCCGAAAGCGAATTGGCTGCGGCAATTGCGCCAAACCAGTAGGGGTCGTCAACGATTGGTGTAAAAAAATCAGAGGTCAAAACGACTGCAATATCTTCTGTAATACGGTATACGCCAGCGTCATCTGCATTGGACCACCCGACGAGTACGTTTTTATCAGTGATTGCTGGCAGCTGCCCCAGCACCTGGGACAGGTC
>DMNE01000033.1:9530-28387 GCA_003453735.1 Nitrospiraceae bacterium
TCCCGCGGAAACTGACTCCTCTTCAGGCTCTCGCCAAGCGCATATGCGCCGGCTAAAGCAGCCCTGACATCGAAGGTTGCACCCTCTGTGGTTCTGACCACAGCCTAGGTTGCAACCAGGGAAATCCTTCCGCAGCGTCTCCGACCTCTTGCCTTCAGCTGCTTTAGNNTTCCACGCCATAATCATACTGCCATAATTTACTAATTGCAAGCCCCATCCCCATGAATCCCATGAATGAATCTTATCAAACTCAAAGCCGACGGATAAAATTCATCTGCTTTCGCCAAACTGCCGTGCCACTGTTACAGCGTCCGCTGCCATGTGCACAGAGATCTTCCCGCATCCGGCCATCATTTCGGGTTCACTGGCCTTGAGGGTTTCCGGCGGAGATTTTTCAAACCGACTTCGTCATGAGCGGGTGCGACATCAGAGCAACGAAAGATCTTTGACGTTTGCGACTAACCTTGATTTGTTGTCGTTTTTGCAGCAGAACTCACATCCGCCAGCAGTGTCAACAGTATCTCTCAAAAAAGGATGTCAGCAGAACATAACAGGTCAAGGCTGGAACTTTTCTCTTTTTTGTGCTACTTTTAAAGGAGAAAATTCACTCTTGCAGCCTGCTGAGGGAAGTCGCGCCTTATCGGGCTTGCTCTTTTGATTGTCAGGTTTTTCTTCCGCCTTTAGGGTGGAGACCTTGGCAAGTTGTAAAGAATTTCACGGCGGGGGATTAATCCATGCGATACATAGGTCTAGATGCAGGATCCGTTAGCGTAAAGCTCGTCTTGCTTGACGAGGCAGGCAAGCGACTTGAAGGCCATTACCAGCGGCACAAAGGACACCCTCTTATGATCGCCTATCACCTTCTAAAGAAAGTGACAGGCTATGACCGGCTAGGACGCGCGAGCAAAAGGCCCGTTCACCGCTATTCACTGTCTGTTACGGGTTCATCCGGGAGACTTGCAGCCTCAGCCCTCGGAATAAGATTTACCAACGAACTCGTTGCCCAGGAATTCTCGACAAGGAAGCTCTATCCCCGCGTAAGAACCATATTTGAACTGGGTGGAGAGGATTCGAAACTCATTCTCCTCGGTGAAGGCGGCATCAAAGATTTTTCGATGAACTCGGTCTGCGCTGCAGGAACAGGCTCCTTCCTCGACCAGCAGGCCGAGCGGCTCAGGCTTTCGATCGAGGAGTTCAGCGAACTCGCGATGCAGCCTGAGAAACCTGCCCGCATTGCAGGAAGGTGCAGTGTCTTCGCAAAGTCAGATATGATCCATCTGCAGCAGATCGCCACCCCCGTCGAAAACATCGTTGCAGGCCTGTGCTTCGCAGTGGCAAGAAACTTCAGGGGCTCCATCGTGAGAGGGAGAACTATAGAAGAACCTGTCTCTTTTCATGGCGGGGTCGCCGCAAATAAAGGCATGGTTCGGGCGTTCCAGGAGATCTTTGCATTTAAACAGTTCCTTGTACCCTCAGACTATGCCCTGATGGGCGCAATAGGGGCTGCACTGAAAGACAGGGAAGAAGGCGTTGTTAATAACTTTGATCTAGAGGCCCTCAATGTCTTCATCACGTCATTGCAATTTTCGGAACAGGGACATATGCCGCTCATCACTGCAGACGATGATTTCCCTGAAAGACACCTTATTGGCAATGAGGGGTCAAAAACCCTAAGTCTCGGTCAAAGGTTCGCAGCCTCCTGGCAAAACGACGGACTATCTGAGTATGGCTGCCAACCATCGACTTCTAAGATCGATGCCTATCTTGGCATTGATGTCGGCTCCATAAGCACCAATCTAGCCGTGATCGATGAGAAGGGTGCTCTCTTGGCCAAGCGGTACCTTATGACTGCCGGCAGGCCCATTGAGGCTGTGAGGCAAGGCCTCCGGGAGATCGCTGAGGAGATCGGCGACAGGGTCCGGATCATGGGTGTCGGGACTACGGGTTCAGGCAGGTATATGATAGCTGACTATGTAGGCGCCGATATCGTGAAGAACGAAATAACCGCCCAGGCGACAGCCGCTGCTTTTATTGATGCCACTGTCGATACGATATTCGAGATAGGCGGACAAGACTCAAAATACATTTCCTTGAAAGACGGTGTCATCGTTGATTTTGAGATGAATAAGGCCTGCGCCGCTGGTACTGGCTCATTCCTCGAAGAGCAGTCAGAGAAGCTGAACGTCTCGATAAAAGAAGAGTTTGCAGCCTCTGCTTTTTCTGCTGAACATCCCTGTAGGCTCGGGGAACGCTGTACGGTGTTTATGGAGAATTCTCTCATGGCAAATCTTCAGAAAGGCGCCGAAAAAAATGCCCTTCTTGCCGGACTTGCTTACTCTATCGTCCAGAATTATATCAATAAGGTCGTCGCCGCTAAACCTATTGGCAAAAATATTTTTTTCCAGGGCGGAGTTGCCTTTAATAAATCGGTTGTTGCCGCATTCGAAAAATATCTCGGAAGAAAGATAATGGTTCCTCCTCACCACGACGTAACAGGGGCCATCGGAATGGCACTGATAGCGATGAGACACAGGAGAGCTCAGTCTTCAGTACATGGTCTTCAGTCTCCCGTCTTCGGAGAAAAGGACAGTTCATCGACTGGGGGTTGCCGACCGTCCAGTACATTCAAAGGTTTTGAATTATCGAACCGTCCTTATGAGGTCTCAACATTCGAGTGCAAGGGATGCCCTAATGTCTGTGAGATAAATCGTGTCAAGATAGAGGGTGAAGAGGGTTATCTTTTTTATGGGGGGCGCTGCGAAAAATACGATGTAAGGAAAAAAGACGAGGCCCCCGCATTCGCTGACCTGTTTGCCTTCAGGGAAGAGGCGCTGTGGAAGGAACATCTGAGAAGACAGTCCTCAGCCAGCGCTCGCCATTCGACTGTTATAGGTATTCCCTCTCTCTTCTTTTTTCACGATTATCTCCCTTTCTGGGCAACCCTCCTCTGGGAGCTGGGGTTCGACGTCAAGGTCTCTCCCAAAACCAACCGGGAGATCATACGCGCTGGGATCGAGAACGTTCTGGCCGACACTTGTTTCCCCGTGAAGGTTGCCCATGGCCATATAAAACACCTCATAAATAGCGGCGTCACGACATTGTTTATACCTAGTTTTATCGACATGAATGCCGCTGATGGAGAATTCGAAACAGGATATGCATGTCCCCTTACACAGACTATTCCATACGCAGCACAGGTGGCGCACCCTACAGCGAAGCTCATAACCCCTGTCATTTATCTCAGCAGAGGTAAACGTTACTTGGTTCGTGAGCTCTTAAGGGTATTCAAATCGTATGGGATCAAAAGGAAAGAACTGCTTCCTGCACTGATGGCTGCCGAGAGAGCTCAGGAAGAATTTTTTGCATCAGTAAGGGCAAAAGGCTCTGAGGTATTGTCCGCCTTAAAGGAAAAGACGATTGTAATTGTAGGAAGATCATACAATGCCTTTGACGCCGGCATGAACCTCACGATACCCCGAAAACTGTCGGATCTGGGAGTTGCATCACTGCCGATGGACTTTTTGCCGATCGAAGAATTCAGGATAGCTGATAGATGGCCGAACATGTACTGGCGGTCAGGACAGAGAATATTGAAAGCGGCCCGTTTTATCAGGAGACACGCTCACCTCTATCCCATCTTCATCGGCAATTTCTCATGCGGTCCTGACTCATTCATCCTTAAATATTTTGAGAAGGAGATGGAACATAAGCCCTTCCTCCATATAGAGATTGATGAACACAGCGCGGATGCAGGAGCAGTAACAAGATGCGAAGCATTCCTCGACAGTATCGGTCAGCGAAATCAGTCAGTTCCTGCCGGTGTGCAGACAGCCGTCAAGAGTCAAGGATTTTCGCTCTCCGGATCGCAACCGGCAGGCCATGATAGAAAACGTGTATCATTTACTAGTGGCTCCCGCCCCGGCATTGCCAGAAATCGGCTGAAGAGGACTGTTTTCATCCCCCGCATGTCCGATCACGCATTTGCCCTTGCCGCGGCATTCGAAAGGTGCGGATTGCCCGCCGAGGTCCTTCCGGAATCCGACGAAAAATCGGTCGACATCGGCAGACGTCATGTTTCGGGAAAGGAATGCTTTCCCTGCGCGGTCACAACGGGCGACCTACTGAAAAAGGTCTTTTCCCCTGACTTCAGGCCTGAGGAATCGGTATTTTTTATGCCGTCGGGTTCAGGACCCTGCCGGTTCGGCCAGTACAACGTGTTTCACCGGATGGTCCTCGATGAAGTCGGATATGCTAGCGTCCCCATATTTTCTCCCAACCAGGACGTCTCCTTTTATCAGGAACTTGGAGTTGTGAGCAAAGACTATTCACTGCACGCATGGAGGGGCATCGTCGCCATTGAACTCTTGTGCAAATGCCTGCATGAAACAAGACCCTATGAAAAGGAGAAAGGAGCATCTGATCATCTGTTTGGAGAATATTTGAAGAAAGTGCATCTTTCATTACGGGGCGCTAACGGCAAAATCGAGGCAACCCTCAAGACTATGAGTAAAGATTTTAAGGGGCTTGCGAAGCTCAAGGAGAAAAAGCCAGTCATCGGCATTGTCGGCGAGATATTCGTCAGAAGCCACCGTTTTTCGAATGAGAACCTTGTCAGAAAAATCGAGGCTCTCGGAGGTGAGGCGCGTCTTGCACCCGTAGAGGAATGGATATACTATGTGAACCTCATGGCTATTAGAAAAGCCTTGATAAAAAAAGACCGTTCTGCTATTATTGAGCTCCTTCTGAAGACTTTTTTCCAGAAGAGAACAGCACACCGCTTTGCTCAGTATTATGCGGGGTTCCTCAAGTCGCTAGAGGAGCCCGGCACAAAAGAGATTTTGAAAAAGGCATCGCCTTACATCGATGCTTCATTCGAGGGTGAGGCTGTCCTGAGCATAGGAAAAAGCATCGACCTTATCGAAAAGGGAGTATCGGGTATAATCAATGCCATGCCTTTTGGCTGTATGCCGGGAACAGTGGTTACAACAATTACGCGGGGGGTGAGCGGGGATTATGGAGTTCCCTGCATCAGTATCCCCTTCGACGGTACGGCGTCATCAACTACCGAGATACAGCTTGAAGCATTTATGAATCAGGCCAAGGAATACAGGGTTCTTGCGACACGAAGCAGGGCAAACGATATATAACCCGGTCCGAAAAATCATCATGCATTAGTCTAATAAGGAGGTGAGGGTGTGGGAAGTGTTGTAAAATGGCGCAAGAAAAAAATGAGTAAACACAAACATAAAAAACTGCTCAGGAAAACAAAGCATCAGAGACGAAATAAATAGAGAAAGGGATACGTTTTTTATATAGAAACGGAGAAAGTGATGATGGACGAGAAGACCATGAGGGGAAAGATCTCTCTTATGGAGAAAGAACTTGCAACTCTTACCGAAACGTTAGAACGAAGTCTTACCGCCGTGAAGGATATTCAGGACATACGACTCGAGATCAAGGGATTAAAGGTCTTCCTCGGACGTGTGCATCCGGAGTTCAAACTCCAGTTTCCAGAGATCATGCGGAAGATTAAGGATTAATCGAACCTACTAACCCTCACACCGGCAAAAGGCATTGAACGGATATACTCTCTAAAAGATACCTTCTTAACAGCACCTCCGTAGTTCTTTTTTCCGCTGGCATGAATCAGATAAAGGTCATCACCTTCCCGCTTGATGATTCCGATGTGCCCTACGATTTCCTCAGCAACTCTCTTGTCCGGCGACTTCAGAAAGAAGACAAAATCCCCGCTTCTGAAGACCCGATCGGAAATCTTCCCCCCTACGAGCAGCTGTAGCAACGCCTCCTTTGAAACCATTCCGACCCGGTTTCTTTCCCTTTCCCCTCGCAGGTAAGTCAGCGGTCCAGCATCTGCGGTTATCTCCCGACCCCATTTTCCACTGTCGATCATGTCTTCCCCGTACTGAAATCTCTCATCATAATTGACAACCATACCGTCTTTGATCACTCCCCTTCCCCAGAAACGTTTATCGAGGGCGATGAAGACGGCTTCTTCGGGGGTATGACTCATTGCAAGTTCAAGAGCCCTGAAACTGAGATACATACAGTCTACACGCTCATCGGCAACAATAGCCTTTTTCGCAACATATTCACCGAGAGGGTCGGTATCATAGGGGGTACCCACGAACTTTTCAGCCCATAGAGCGATCCTCTCTCCAAGAGGCCTGTCGGCAATATCTCTCTGAAAAGACTGTATATCATGATCCGTAAAGGCTGAAACTGAGGGGACGGAAAACACAATCGTCAGAATAATAGCTACCTTCGCCATATCCCCGCCATGAGACCATACCTGTAACCAGAGATCAACAAGAACGCGCTGCAGCATCGTATTCTCTATCCACGCTTTCCACATCCCGAATCTGTTGAAACCATGAGAGGGGCAGGAAAAGATCTTCCCTCCATCTGAGAGCTCGGTATTCTCAGTTCAGCAGAGGATTCCGAATTAATAAAACAGTACCTGGAAGTCCTGTATATCTCCCCGAGAATCTTCCCACTGCGCATCAATACCATCAACTCTCGCACCGGGAGGACCTGAGAAGCAACGCTGTATGGCCAGCTCTATGTCCTCCTTGGTACCCTCAAAGAGAGCCTCGACCCGGCCGTCAGGAAGATTCCTCACCCATCCTTTGAGTCGGAGCTCACTGGCAACATCGCGAGTGAATCCCCGATAATAAACCCCCTGCACCCTTCCTGTTATAAAGAGATGCGCCCGTGCCTGCATAAGGGAAGTATAGCAAAAAAGATCACACGAAGACAGGTGAATAAGAACTCACATTATCGTTCTCACCCATTTTTAAATGTTCGGGATCTCTGCGCTTCATGAGAAGTTCCCGCAAACCGCAGAAATTACGCGGAGCCGCAAACCAGTACCAAACCGAAATCCCATTTAGAAAGCTCCAATGCGGAAGCGGTAGCCCTGGTAACTGAAGATAACCCCACTCTTGGTAATCTCCTCCACTTTTGGCCCCCCATTCAAAACGTCACCTTCGTGTATGGTCTGCTCGTTAATTCTGGCTAAGCGGGAAGATGAGTCGGCATGGTAGTAAAGGAGTGAAATTTTTATCTCCGGCAAGCTCTTCAGGACCGATACGGGCAGCTCATTGAGATTCAGCACTCGTCCGTCTGTAATACCTGCGCTCTGTTTCGGGTTGCTCAGTTCTGCGGCGGGGTGATTCATTGCCGTAGCCTCTCCATGTGCGGTTTGCGATCTCCCCTTCGGTCTTCCTTTAGCAGCAGTTGGCGGCGGTTGAGCAAGAGTTTTTCTCTGTTCTTCATCTTTGTTCTGTAAAGGCTGGGCCTGTTGGACAGCGGCTACACTTGGGACCGGCGCCGACGGCTCAGGCCGTTGCTCCTGGGCCGTCTGAGCAACAGCAGGATCTTTTCTCTGTTCATCATCTTTGTTCTGTAGAGGCTGGGCCTGTTGGACGGCGGCTACGCTAGGGACCGGCACCGACGGCTCAGTCCGTTGCTTCTGGGCCGTCTGAGCAACAGCAGGAGTTGAGTTCTCTGTTCTCCAGGGATGCAGCCACGCTAGGAATATGCCTGCATTGACCAGCAATACGACCAGAAGCAGAAACTGCAGCATCGGACGTTTCTTCGGCTCGATCGTTACGGGAGTTTGAAACGTCATGAGGTCTGTCGCCGCATCGCGCTGACGCTTCTGTTCTGACTTTTTCAGTGCCTCAAGAATATACGACATTCCTACCGGGCCTCTTTCCTGTCATGCAATAACGGCTCATCGCTACCAACAGCGGTACTGAGACGGATTATGGTTTCAGGGCTGATACGGCCATCAGGAGCGAGACCCTGAGCACGCTGAAACTCCTGAAGCTGCTTTCTCATCGTATCATCATACGCCGGGTCTTTGAGACTCCGGGCTGTCCGCCCTTGAACCAAAGACAGCTGTTTGTCTAACCACCGGACGAGAGGCCCCCGGCTGCCTCGTTTAATATCCTCCTGATATTTTGGCGGCGGTCGCCAAAATATCACGTAATCACCGGACCACCATCTGGCGACCTCCTTGACGTCAACAACCTTTGTGTCAGCTCCCGTTGCAAAGGCAGCGGCCTGTTCCTGAAGGGCGATTAAGGTGGCAGAGAATTCCTTGCCTTGATCATCAAACAGTTTTACCACCGCAGGTCTATTTATGCTTCTGAGGCTGCCCAGATCACCTTTCTTGTGCAGACAGTAAAGCCCCTGCATCTGCGCCTGCTCGCAGACAGTCTGGCCTCCCTGAGGGCGATAGGTAAGATAAGTGATATGCCACTGATTGAAGAGCATCTGGTATGCCCTCTCGTCACCGCTTTCACCGGGCTGGTCAAGAGACCTCAGTAATGCGTCCATGTGCTGGCTTTCCGCTGCCGGCTCACGATGGTTTTGTAACATCGGTTCCGGTGCGGCTATAGCTGCAACCCTTGATCTATGGCTGACGTAGTCGCTCGTGAGCAAGACTACGCAGGCTATGAGCACAAAACAGGCCGATAACCATCTGATTATCTTACTCTGCTTTCTTTGAGCATGGATTTCCCCGAATGTCTCGCGAGCAGCTCTGAGCAAGATTGACGTGTCGACCCTCTCCTTTCCCTCAACATAGACGCCAAGCAAGGCCCTATCACAAATGACATTGATAAGCCGAGGAATTCCGCCGCTCAAGCGAAAGAGTCTCCTGATCGCCCGAGCAGGAAACAATTCGCCACGCACAAGACCTGCTACCGCGAGCCGGTGCCTCACGTAAGCGCCCACCTCCTTCTTCGATAAAGGACCGAGGTGATAACGGGCAGTGATCCGCTGGGCGAGCTGCCTCAATTCCGATCGCGACAACATCTCCTGGAGTTCTGGCTGCCCCAGCATGATGATCTGTAACAGTTTACGCTGATTCGTCTCGAGGTTGGTCAACATNNGTCAACAACCGCACCTGCTCCAATACATCGAGACCAAGATTCTGCGCCTCTTCGATAATGAGCACTGCCTTGCGGTCTTTGGCATTGGCATCAAGAAGAAACGCATTAATGTTGTCTACGAAAACCTTGATACTGGTATTGCCTTCAGGGTATCGGATTCCAAACTCGTCACAGACAGTGGCTAACAGTTCTTCGACGGTCACTTTCGGATTGAACACAAAAGCCACATCCGAGTTCATCGGTATCTGCTCTAGCAAGCACCGGCAAACGGTAGTCTTTCCGGTACCGACCTCACCGGTGAGAAGGACAAAACCACTGTCGGTGTTCAATCCATACACAAGATGCGCCAAAGCCTCGCGGTGTCCCTCGCTCATATAAAGGTACGCCGGATCCGGGGCAATGGAAAAGGGGAGTTCTTTGAGACCAAAATACTCTCTATACATAGCCATATTTGCTATCGCTCAATGCTGAAGCCAACGCAGGTTTTACCTCCGGCTGCATCGTCTTGTCTTTTCCTCAAGGTATTCCCATCAGGCGGGCTTGGCTGCCGCGATTCGGTGATAAGAATCCCTTTTTGTTCCTTCTTAAGATTAATACAAGAACGACGAAAAAAACAATGAGGAACTGTTTAGAGCTGTAAAAGGGGTTTATGCCTCTCAGGAACCTCTCGGAGAGACCGATCATGACAGGTCACTCTCCCAAATACGCCTTTTTGACCAACTCGTTGTTGAGCAGTTCCTGGCCGGTGCCGGAAAGGGCGATCCTGCCACTTTCCAGCACATATCCCCTCTTGGAAAGGCCAAGGGCTGCATGGGCATTCTGCTCAACAAGGAGAATAGTTATTCCTTCCTCGCTTATCTCCCTGATGATCTTGAAGATTTTGCTCGCGATGATTGGTGAAAGGCCTAATGACGGTTCGTCCAGGAGAAGCACCTTCGGATTCGACATGAGTGCCCTGCCAATGGCCAGCATCTGCTGCTCACCGCCGCTCAAGGTGCCTCCAGGCTGTTTTTCCCTTTCCTTGAGAACGGGAAAAAGATCAAAGACCTTTGACAAAAGGCCTGGCACCTTCAGTGCACGATCTCCTCCTTGCCTCGCTCCCGTCGGGCATCGTCCGTAGTCCCTCGTAAAGGCGCCCATCTCGAGATTCTCCCTGATGGTGAGGCGCGGGAAGATCCTCCTGCCCTCTGGGACCTGACTTATCCCCATCTTCACAATCTCATGGGGGGGAAGATTGTTTATTACCCTATCCTCGAAATAGATGCTTCCCATCTTTGGCTTGAGGATGCCTGATATCGACATAAGAGTGGTTGACTTTCCAGCGCCATTATTCCCGATCAGACAGACTACCTCCCCTTTAGTCACCTCTATATCGATCCCTCTGAGTGCCTCGGCATGGCCATAAAACGTATGAACATTCTCAAGTCTGAGCACTGACACCGTTACCTCCCGAGATATGCCTTGATAACCATCGGTTCGTTCTTGATCATCTCGGGGGGTCCTTCCGCAATCTTTACCCCGTGGTCAAGAACGATGACCGTTTCAGAGATCCCCATGACGACCTTCATGTCGTGCTCGATGAGGATGATCGTCTTGCCCATCTTCTGGAGCCTCATGATGATTTTCATGATTTCTGATGTTTCCTGGGGGTTCATCCCCGCTGTCGGCTCATCAAGGAGCAGAACCGCTGGATCTGTTGCCAAAGCACGGGCTATTTCCAGCCGCCGCTGCTCGCCGTAGGGGAGGCTAAAGGAGGGCACTGGTCCCAGATCCCTAAGACCAACGAGATCAAGATATTCCAGTGCTTTCTCTCGAGCGGTCCTCTCCTCGGAGAGGAAGCCCCTGTTCCTCATTACAGCATCGATAAGTCCAGTCTTGATTTTCAAGTGTTGTGAAACCAAAACATTGTCAAGGACGGACATTTCCTTGAACAGTCGTATGTTTTGAAATGTCCTGGCCATCCCCAATCTGACAATTTCGTACGGTGGAAGACCGGTTATTTTTCTATCGGAGAGATAGGCAACGCCTTTAGTCAGTCTCGTAATCCCCGTGAGACAGTTAAAGAGCGTAGTCTTTCCGGCGCCATTTGGCCCGATGATGCTGACAATTGACCGCTCCTGTATCCTAAAGCTCACATCCTCAATGGCCCTAATTCCGCCAAAATGCTTCGATAATCCTCTACCTTCTAAAAGATACATGCTCTACGGCTTCTGCCCTTCGTTGCTCATTCTTTCCTTTCCTATCCCACCAAGAAGACCCTTCGGTCTGAATATCATCATCATAATCAACCCTATACTCAAGGCGAGCATCCGGTAAGATTCCACACCCCTCAAGACCTCGGGAAGAATAACAAGGATAAAGGCTCCGAGGACAACGCCAGTCAAACTTCCCAGCCCTCCCAATATGACCATGCAGAGGATCAGCACAGACTCCATAAAAGTAAAGCTTTCTGGGGAGACAAAACGCATCTTTGCAGCAAAGAGAGGGCCGGCGATGCCCGCCCACAAAGAACCGAACGCAAAGGCATAGAGTTTGTACCGTGTCGTGTTTATGCCCATAGTTAATGCACAGATCTCGTCTTCCCGTATAGCTATCCATGCCCTCCCGATTTTTGAAAAACGGACTCGTTTCACGACACTGTAGGTGAGTACCAGCGCTACAAAGACAAGGTAGTAAAACCTGTTCAGCGCCCCAAGAGATAAGCCAAACAATGATGGTGACGATATGCCCGATATGCCATTTGGACCGTTGGTGAGGGAATCCCAATTGTTCAGTATGAGACGGACGATCTCACCAAAACCGAGGGTAACGATAGCAAGGTAATCGCCTTTTAAGCGGAGAGCCGGTACAGCAAGGATAACCCCTGAAAGGCAAGTGAGTCCGACACTGAGGGGCAATGCCTGCCAGAACCCAAGACCGCATTTCACATTGAGAAGTGCATAGGTGTATGCCCCAAGTGCATAAAAAGCCGCGTATCCGAGGTTAAGAAGGCCGGTAAAACCGACGACCACATTCAGTCCTAGCGCCAGTATTGCATAGATGCCGGCCAGGATCATGACATCGAGAAGATAATTTTCAGCAAACAACGGCAAACACAGGAGAGCGAGCATCGCGAGAGAGCGGACTATAGGCGGTATAAAAGCGCGTATTTTCTTTTCTCTTATCCTTTTCCACACAACGGAAATCTCTTTCTGTAATGATTTGCCGTGCCCCTTTAGGAATTTGAACGAGAAGAAAACGACTGAAAGAACTCCAAAAAGTATGACGGAAGACTTCACCCCTTTAAAGGGCAGGAAGAGGACAGAAAACCAGAGGGCAAGCAGTGCAGGTTTTGTTTTCCTAATGACGTTCCGGCTTCTGAGTTGTCTTATCCCCAGTTTTTCTCTCACATTGCTTCGTTTACCGGGCATTGTCCTTCATACGCTCGGCCCGGCTTCATAATTTCTCCTCAGTCGCCTTACCGAATATGCCGGATGGCTTTATGAGCAGCACAACGATGAGCACTACGAAGGCATATGCATCCTTGTATTCGCTGGAGATGTAGCTTGCACCCATGCTCTCTACAAAGCCGAGGAATAGCCCGCCGAACATTGCTCCGGGGATGCTCCCAATACCGCCGATAACTGCAGCGGTGAATGCCTTGATCCCGGCTATATAGCCTATGGAGTAATTTACAAGGCCGTAGTATAGAGCAATCATTATCCCTGCTATGGCAGCCAAGCCGGAACCGATAACAAAGGTCAGGGAGATAATAAAGTCTATATCTATACCGAGCAGGGACGCCATGAGCTTGTCCTGCGCCACAGCGCGCATTGCCTTTCCCCTTCTGGTCCGCGTAACAAAGAGATGGAGAAAGACCATCAGGAGCAATGAGACAGCAATGATAATGGTTTGCAAATAGGTAACCCTGGCATTGAAGAAGCTGAACCCGGAAACGCCGAAAAGGTGCGGGAATACCTTATCGGTTGCTCCCTGCGTAAGCATTACATAATTTTGAAAGAATATGGACATCCCTATGGCGCTGATCAAAGGGCTGAGTCTTGGCGCATTCCGCAGCGGTCTGTATGCGATTTTCTCCATGGTAAAACCGTAGGCAGAACATATGACTACAGACAGGACAAAAGTGAGGATCAGGGAGAGAGGGATACTCTGCGCCGTGAGACCGGAGGCGGTCAAAACGCCAAAAAAAATGATTCCGAGATAGGCACCGAGCATATAGATTTCACCATGGGCAAAATTGATGAGCTCGAGAATCCCGTAGACCATGGTATAACCCAAGGCCATGAGGGCATACACACCTCCGACCGTGAGACCGTTTAAGAACTGCTGAAGAAACATGGGAAAGTGACAGCTCAGCCGGTATTCTGCAGAGGCGCTTCGTGAATCGAAGGATCGGTAAATCCAAAGGTAATGGTTCTGTCTTTTCCTTTCACCTTCGCCTGGTATAATGACCTATCAGCGTTCTTGATCAATCCCTTTGAGTCTTTTCCGTCTTCAGGGAATGTCGAAATGCCTATGCTGACCGTCATTTTGTCTCGGGGAAAATTTTTCCATGTTACCGGCATGAGCTCCTTGATATTCTTTCTAACCCTCTCCGCCACAAGATAGGCCTCGTCCTTGTCGGTTTGCGGCATGATGATCGAAAATTCTTCTCCGCCAGACCTCGCCATGATATCTATCGCCCTCAGGGACTCCCTCGATATACTGGCTATTGCCTTTAATACCTCGTCGCCGGCAAGATGACCCTCCGTGTCATTAAAGAGCTTGAAGTCATCAATGTCAACGATCGCGAGAGAGAAGGGGGAATTATATCGTGTTGCACGCTGAAGCTCTTCAAAGAGTCGGTTGTCAAAATATCTCCTATTGAAAAGCTCGGTGAGGGAGTCTGTGATGGAGAGCATCCGCATCTGTTCAGACATCTGGTAGTACCGTGCGCTCCTCATTGCGATCGATGCATAGGAAACAAAATAGCGGAGGAATTCGAGATCGGCTTCAGAGAAGCCGTCACCCTCGAGCTTATCAGCGAGATTGAGGACACCGATGGTCTCATCACCTATCTTTAACGGTACGCTCGCAGATGAGCCTGTTCTGTAGTTCGGTCTCCTCTTTGTCGATAACTGTTTTTCTATGTCATTGATGATCATAGGTTTGCCATCTCGGTAGACCATTCCTGCAATGCCTTCCCCGATACGCATCCTAATACTCCTTGCAATCCATTTATTCATCCCCTTGGCAGCCACCATAAAGAGTTCTTCTGTTTCTTCCTTGGGGAGCATAAGCGACGCCTTCTCTGCATTCAGGTAATGAGAGGAAGTTTCCACAATCGCTTCATAAAGGGTTTCCGGGTCAGTTAAGGTCGTAAGGTTCGAAGAAGCGACGTCAATAGCTGACAGATTCCTGATATGCCTTGCGCATGTCCCTTGAGATCGCACGTGTTCCAACAGGAATTCCGAAAAACGACACAGGTTGAAAATGCTTTCACAGTCATCGTCGGAGAACCGGGAATTGAAGACGCTGAGCAGCCCGATAACCTCTCCCTTTACTCCGAGGGGAAAAATGTGCAGGGAAACAACTTCCTCCGGGTAGCCCAATCTGAAGAGTTCCATGACTTCAGTATAGGCAGCCGGCTTACGACTTTTAACGACATTCGAAACAATAAAGGAATCGGTCCGTAAGGCAAGTGACTCCACCTGTTGCTTAAGCCTGCCTTTGGTAAGTGAGGGAATAAAACTCTTATCATCGGCTCGGGTCATCAGAGAAACCGTATCTCCTGCAAAGAGGAAAACGATTGCGTCACAGAGAATGTCAAAGACTGCCTCTTCCTTTAGTGTGTCAGAATCGATATCTGAGAAAAGGTCCATGATGGTTCTGACTCTCCGGTACCGCTCCCGGTTCAGATTCTTTTCGTAACTGTCTCTCACGAGAAGGTTGAACAGCCGATAGGCATCGCCGCAGGCCTCGGAAACACTTTTCAGGTCATGGAAAACCATCTTGCTCGCCAACGCCTTGACCTGCTGCGGGGATAAACCGTAGGCGGCACCCTTAGCACTATAAAAGTCCTCCATTTCCTTCGCGGATGCATAAAAGGAATTCCCTACGAGTATCAGCCAGCCGTCTCCAACTGGAGCAGGGATGAAAAAATGATACTGATTCATGGCACCCTTGAACACGGAGAAGCCCTTCCTGAGGATCGCTTTCCCTATGCAGCTCTTCACAAAATTATTATATTCCTCCGGTGCAATACCTGTTAAGGGATCTTCAGAGGCAGATGAGGCGAGTAAGCGGCCCGTATGGTCATAAACAGAAAAATAGAGGTTTATCAGACCAGAGAGAGAGTCTTTCAATTCTATTACGGCACCGATATCTATCATGAAAGTCATTTTCACTCGAAAAGTGCAATGTTTCCAGCAATTTTAGTGCCAACAGTAAATGTCGATTTTTAGCCTTTTCTACAAAAAGTCACCCCTAAGAAAAGAACACATGTATCTATAGGAAACAGATTCTGCGATTTCTTATGGTTTCCCCCAGCCAACCTTCCGACGACTACCTTAAGCACGAACTCTGCTAAGATATATTCTTTCACCGTTCATGGTCTCCAGTACTCGGTAAATCTTCCATCCTTCGTAATCCAGACAACATATGGTGAAACAGTCACGTCACCTTTTTCATCAAATCGTATTTTGCCAAGAGCCCCAGAGAATTCTTTGGAGTGGATCTTGTCGCTCACTGCCTTTCCATCTGCGGTACCGGCGTCCTTGATTGCCGCAAGGAGTATGTTTGCTGCATCATAGGCGTATATGGAGTAAGGACCTATCTCNNGCGTCATAGGCATAGATGCTGTAAGGGCCTATCTCGCCAAACCGCCTTTCGTAATTCTCATTGAATGATTTCGCAGAAGGCATATTCTTCGTGTCGGGACTGAAGGTGAGATAGGTTCCTTCCGCTGCCTTCGCACCGGCTATTTCTATAAACTTTGGATCTATTGACCCATCACCGCTCATGAAGGGAACCATAATGCCGAGTTCCCTTGACTGTTTCACCAAAAGACCAGTTTCCGGGTAAATGCCCCCAAAAAAAATAAGTTCGGGATGCTGCTCCTTTATAGATGTCAGAACTGTCTTGAAATCCTTGTCCCCCTTCGTTATCCCGCTATAATAGACGACCTCTATATCGCCTCCGAGGTGCTTCTTAAACAGGTCAGCAAACCCCTGGCCATAGGTAGTCTTGTCATGAATGACTGCAACCCGTTTTATTTTCAGCTTGTCTTTTACGAACTCCGCAGCTACCCTTCCCTGCTGCTCATCAGTACCGCAGACCCTGAACACTCCCCGATAGCCGCGTTCCGTAAGCCGAGGGTTTGTAGAAGCCGGCGTAATCATGGGGATATCCGCGCGATTATAAACATCAGACGCGGGGATCGAACAACTGGAATTAAAATGTCCTATAACACCCGCCACACCATCATTCACCAGCTTATTTGCCACGGACACCGCCTGTTTAGGGTCAGCCTGGTCATCACCAATAAGTACTTCTATTTTTTCCCCTAAAACGCCCCCCCTACTGTTCCACTCGTTCACCGCGAGGGTGACGCCATTCTTGAAGTCATTGCCCATCTTTGCCTCGGCGCCGGTCATTTGTGCGGCAACCCCTATCTTGATTACATCCTCCTTTTTCTGGCACCCCGCAGAGCCCAAAAATACAAGGAGCAGAATGAATCCCCAAAGTCTTCTCTTCATGCCTTCCCCCCGCTACTTCATCGAGAGAACTTCTTTAACCTTCTGGGCAAGCTTGATCGGCGTCGTGGTCATTTTCGGCAGAAAATCCTTCGCCCCAAGGGAGATGACTTTCTCAATATCCGCAGGAATGACCCTTGCTGACAAGACAATGACAGGGATTTTCTTCAGCTCAGGATTCATGCTCATGAGTTGCAGTATCTTAAACCCGTCTATTCCCTCCATCCAGAGATCGAGAATAACAAGGTCGGGTTTCATCTCCTGAAGGCATTTTAAGGCCTCCACACCGTTCGTAGCCTCTCGAACACTGAAGCCCTCAAGGTTGAGTTTATTTTTGTATATTAGCCTCGACTGTGTGCTGTCATCAACGAGAAGTATCTTCTTCTCCGCCTTTTCCGCAGGAACGGCTTCCGAACCAAGCTCAATGAGTTTCTTGATCAGGGTGACATCTTTCGGGGCAAGACTAATGAATTTCACGCCAATGCCGATTCCCGGATCAGACCGCTGAACAACGGCCTTCACCTGAAGCGGCGTATCGTCGATATAAAAACTGATATCAAGAGACGCGCCCGCAAGAAACTCTGCGTGAACGGTTATGTACATTCCCTCTTCACTGATGTCCAGTGCAACAGCCTTGAGTATGCCATTGATAATAACATCCTTTTGTACGAGCGCTTTTTTCCCCCCGGCCTCCGACATAATCAAGCATCTCCCTCGATGTTGCGCATGAAGGCTGCAACATTCCCAGAGATATCGCCGACGAGGATCGCAGAAGCAACCGCCACGGCATCAGCTCCCGCAGCAAATAGCGGCTTGAGGTCCTTACTCGATATGCCCCCAATTGCAACGATGGGGACACGCACCTCCCCGCGTATCTGCCTCAACATCTCCAGGCCCCTGGGTTCGCCCGCTTCCTTTGTCTTTGTACGGAATAGGGGACCAAACCCGATATAATCCGCTCCTCCCGCGGCCGCATCGAGCGCCTCTGCCGCCGAGTGTGTTGATATGCCGATAATTTTCTCTCCCAGGATCTTCCTGGCCTCTCTCAGAGGGAGATCGTCCTGACCGAGATGAACGCCATCGGCATCCACAGCAAGCGCAATGTCAGCATGGTCATTCACGATAAAGCTAGCACCATACCCCGACGTTAGTTGCCGTAATCTCCGCGCCTCCTCGTAGATATGCTTCCTTGATTTCTCCTTTTCACGATATTGGATCCACCGTACCCCTGCCCTCAGAACGGCAAGCGTTATTTCCTCAGGTGTTTTCTCACTCACCTTGCTGTCGGTGATAAGGCAGAGCCTCGACGGTAATCGCGAATGAGAAGTCATTCTGGCGATTCCTTCTCTGCCTCTTTCGCTTCCTCTGCGCCGTTCATCTTTTCGATGAACCCCGTGGTAAACTCTCCCTTGATGAAGTCCTGATGGTTCAATACCCTTTTATGGAACGGAATGGTCGTCTTAATCCCTTCGATGACAAACTCGTCGAGCGCTCTCCTCATCGTCGCAAGAGCATCATCACGTGTTTTCCCGAATACAATGAGCTTTGCGATAAGAGAATCATATTGGGAAGGGACGACCCCTCCACAATATGCAGCAGTGTCTACCCTCACCCCCGGCCCCCCGGGCTGATAAAACAGGGTGATCTTACCTGGAGATGGGATAAACTTCTCCGGATCTTCCGCATTTATCCTGCATTCTATAGAATGTCCCCGCGGCTTTATACTGCCCTGCTTATACTCCAAAGGAAAGCCGGCAGCAAGCTTTATCTGTTCCTTTATAATATCAAAGCCGGTTACCGCTTCAGTCACCGGATGTTCGACCTGCACTCTGGTATTCATTTCCATGAAATAGGTAGTGCCGTCGGGCTCAACAATAAATTCGATGGTTCCCACATTCCTATATTTCATAGCTCGTGCGGCTTTAACAGCCAATTCACCGATCCTTTTCCTGAATTTCTCCGTTACGAATGAAGACGGCGCTTCTTCAATGAGTTTCTGGTGCCTCCTCTGGATNNGATCTGGACTTCAATATGCCGCATAACCGGAATGTATTTCTCCATGTAGAGCTCGCTATTGCCAAAGGCCGCTAGTGCCTCCCGTTGCGCCAGATGGAATGTCTGCTCGAGGTCACCCTCCTGTTTGACAATCCTCATGCCCTTGCCTCCGCCCCCTGCAGATGCCTTGAGGATCACGGGAAACCCT
>DMNE01000380.1:0-1824 GCA_003453735.1 Nitrospiraceae bacterium
TTTGAGCGTCTCCAAAAGCTTCGCAGGTTCCTGGTCAGTCTCGCCTTCAAGCACCATATTCAGAAACTTCGGCTGGTCTTTGATGCCCCACGGCTCTGTCTCGTGCAAGGAGGAACGTTCCCTTATCATGATTCCTGCTTCAGAGAGAATGTCAATAGCTCGAAAAATGTTTTCTTTTCTGTTACCGAGATTAGAACCGACACCAATGTAAGTAATGCTCATTAAAGGGCTTTATTGATCCTGTCGACAGCCTCTTTGATCCTCTCCACAGAAACAGTAAGCGCAAATCTCACGTATCCCTCGCCAGGCTTTCCGAACCCATTCCCGGGAGTTGCGAGAACGGCTGCCCTTTCAAGAATTTGAGCTACAAATCCTGAAGAATCAAATTGTGGCGGGACCTTCGCCCAGAGATAGAATGTCGCTTCGGGCTTTATGAGATGGAATCCACTCTTTTTTAAACCTTCATACAGGGTATCTTTTCTTGCCTGATATACATTCCGTATCGCTGAAAGCTCCTCATCGTCCGTCTTCAGGGCCGTTATGGCTGCCTCCTGCACAGCCTGAAATACGCCCGAATCGAGATTCGTTTTTACCTTCCCGAGTCCCGCGAGAATCTCGCTGTTCCCTGCTACAAAGCCGATTCTCCACCCTGTCATGTTATAGGTCTTAGACAGAGAATGGAACTCTACCCCCACTTCACTGGCCCCTTCAAGCTCAAGATAGCTCATCGGTCTTTTACCGTCGTAATAGATTTCAGAGTAAGCTGCGTCGTGGCAGATTATGATGTTATACTTTTTCGCAAGAGTTATCGCGTCTTTGTAGAACCCTGCATGAGCCACTGCCGAGGTGGGATTATTCGGGTAGTTTATGAACATGAGCTTAGCCTTTCTCAGTGCCGCCTCTGGGATGACCGAAAAATCAGGCAAGAAACTATTCTCCTCCAGTAGAGGCATGAAGTGGCATTCACCTCCAGCAAAGAGGGTTGCTACAGGGTAGACCGGATACCCCGGTGACGGAACGAGGACAACATCGCCAGGATTTACAAAAGCGAGGGGGATATGCCCAATGCCCTCCTTTGAGCCGATGAGTGAGAGAACCTCCTTTTGGGGGTCAAGTGACACAGAGAATCTTCTCTTGTACCAATCCGCTACAGCCTCTCTATATGAAAACATCCCTTCATAAGAGGGATACCGGTGATGAAGAGGTTTTTCGACGGCTGTTTTCATTGCATTCACAATGTGCCTGGGGGTGGCGATGTCAGGGTCGCCAATACTGAGGTCAATGAGATCAACACCCCTTGATAGAGTCTCCTGCTTCATCTTGTCGATAGCCGCAAAGAGATAAGGAGGAAGGTTCTTGACCCTGTTAGCAAACTCAAAATGCATAGATCCTCCGCGGTCTTATCCGAGACGGGATTGAACCGATAAATTTATAATTTGATTATTATACACCAGAAAAATTCATTTTTTGCGAAATGCCTCTGGAAGCCAATCTACAAAACCGAAAAAAGCTTGTGGTTCCCAAACAGTGTCCTAGCTCTTTTTGCAATATAGCACGTCAGGGAGGGGTGACAATCTTTGCGTCTTTGCCCAAGATAATCGATTCTGGCCTTCAGACTGGGCCTTCGGGATATTCTCGACCTGGATTCTCTTTTTTGGCCACCTATCGAGTCGCAGTATTCCTCTTTCAATGTACCCCGCTTAGCTTCCGTTCCCAGGAAATGCAGATATCCTCGAGCCTGGCAGCTCTCGTAGAGCATCACGAACGCTGAGAGCGTTATAAGGATTTCCACCAATGCCATCCCGTTTGCTGCATCCGTCTTCT
>DMNE01000380.1:1852-4360 GCA_003453735.1 Nitrospiraceae bacterium
TGCTCTGGTCGGACGTCGTACATGGATCGGTTTTCCATCCGGCTCCTCCTAGTCGGCACCCTTTCCTTTGTTAGTTCCCTTTTATCATGGATAAAAGAGGTTGTCAAATTATTATCTTGGATTCTGCAGCTATCTTTGAGATTGAAAAGTGAGGCGATTGCTATTCAAAAACCTTCAGTTTAGCGGACATTCTCCCGAGTGAGGAAGAGATAACCGACAGGATCAAGGAGACCTTCCTCGCGGACGGTTTAGTTTTGTCGGTAGCTTTTTTGTTTACGTTTACTATAGCAGAAAGGCTTCCCGTGTCAATTTGTATTTTTCTAAAAGCGATGCAGCCCATTCATTGTGGTAAGGCTCGACCTTCAGGATGCAAGTGAGTTAGGCCTGCCTGGCCGACCATAATGTGCGCAGTACAACATGAAACTCACAAACTTGACTTGCGGCAAATGTGTTTAGTTCAAACCGTAATCATTCATTCTGAATGTTATTGATTTTGCAGATTAGCGGCTGCAAGCGACATGTTGATTTCCCACCGGGCGGCGCTTCATCCCGATAAAAGGTCCGCCGTAACTTCACCTGAGAGGTTTATGGAATGGATGGAGAAAACTATGCCGATCGCAACGGTGAGAAACGGACATTGAAAATTGTCGAATTTGATAAACTCCTCTATTCCATTATTTGTGTACATCTTCACACCTTTTGAATCTGCTATAATGGTGCATATTGCAATTGGAGAATCATACGTGAATCAGGCTGAAAAAAGGCTAAGGAACTTAACCGAATGTTTTCTATCCTTTGGAGTCGATCCGCTAGATAACATCAATAAGCTAGTCTCTCTTTGCGGGGAGCTTATGGATGCGACCTGTGCCCTCTATAATCGACTTGAGGAAGGCATGTTGTGTTCGTGGGGACAATGGAATGTGCCATCTGACCACGAGCGCATAAATAACCCAGAAGGGCACATCTGCTACGACGTTATCACTCACTGCAGTGATGAGGTAATTTTTATTCCTAAGCTATCTGAAAGCCGCTACGCTGGGACTGATCCTAATGTGAAACAATACGCATTGAAGACATATATTGGCAAGGCGGTGACACTTGGTAACGAGTGCTGTGGTTCTCTCTGCGTTGTTTATCAGAAGGACTTTGTACCAAGCGAAGATGATAGAAAGCTCATTAGTGGGATAGCCTCTGCAATTGGAGTGGAGGAAANNTCTACGGAAGATTCCATATATTTGGTAGATATGAATTACAGATATCTGTTTATGAACAAGAAGCATCTATCAAGGTTGTGTTTACCGAAAGGCGGATTTCTGGGCCGAATGTACAACGAATTTCATTCCCAGAAAGAAACAAAAGAGTTTATTGAAAAAATGAATATGGTGTGCAAAACAGGTGAGTCTATCCAGTATGAGCATAGAAGTGACAGGGATGGCAGATATTTCCTTCGAACAGTAAGTCCTGTTAACAACTCGGATGGAATAACAATGGCTGTCACTGTTGTTTCAAAAGACATTACCGACCGCAAGCAGATGGAAGAAAAACTGCGCGACTTATCATTTACTGATGAACTCACGGGTCTCTACAACCGTAGAGGATTCTTCGCCTTTGTTGCCCAGCAGTTAAAGTTATCCGACCGGTTGAAGAGAGGAGTATTCATGCTCTATGCCGACATGGATGGTTTAAAGTCGATTAATGATACCTTGGGACATCTGGAAGGCGACCAGGCGTTAATCGATATGGCCAATATCCTTAAAGCAACCTACCGGGACTCCGACATCGTTGGACGCATTGGTGGCGATGAGTTTGTGGTCATTCCAATAGGAACTACTGGGGACGATATAAAGATAATTACCGATCGCTTCCAAGAAAACCTTGAGAATCACAACGCAAAAAGAAACCGTGGCTACAAGCTGTCAATAAGCATTGGCGTCTCCTACTACGATCCAGAGAACCCATGTTCTATTGATGAATTGCTGCTTCAGGCGGACAGAATGATGTATGAACAAAAGAAGCTTAAGAAGAAGTCTTAGCTCCAAATTGCAAATCTAGGCCAGTAACTGTTAAGGCGTTCAGTTCTCCCTATAATTGAGATTGTCAATATTCCGCTAACGATGCAGAGTACGAGCCAAAATGAACAGGCAGCAAGAAATCATGCTTTGCGGATTCGTGTAGTAGTCAACGATGCTGAGAACTCTCCTTTTCGAAAATCAAAATACGATTTTTCCATGCCTGCCGGATTTGCTAGTTTTGCTGGTGAGATCTTCATTTATTTTCTAATGCTCACTGTCCCGATTTTCCCTCTCGGGGTTGGCAATGCCAGTACTGCCGCTGCTATGAGCAGTACAGGTACGTCACCCAACAGATGGCCTCTATGTTGTGGATAAACGAGTGACTGGACCGCCATAATCCCGCCATGTACAATGCTTGACCAGACCATGAACCAAATGAGACTGAGATGCTCAAGAGGATTCCGGGCTGCTAAGGCGTTGCGCAAAAATTAATTGG
>DMNE01000511.1:0-2231 GCA_003453735.1 Nitrospiraceae bacterium
CCCGAAAGAGTCTTTGTCTTGACTTTTGCACTAATTCTGGTTTATAAAACCATTAGTTTGCGGGCGTAACTCAGTGGTAGAGTGTCAGCTTCCCAAGCTGAAGGTCGCGGGTTCGAATCCCGTCGCCCGCTCCAAGAAAAGACAGGGTTTTGCAGAGGTCATGGTCAGTTTATCCTTATTGCAGGCTGTTCTATGGTAGGCAATCCTTATAGTTCACCTCCTGTTAACCATTTGCGGCTTTCCGTTTTTCAGATTTGAGGGGGTTTTCTAACGGATTTCTAACGGATCTAAAAGATTGCTCAAGTAATTCAACCTGTTGCCGGTTGAATTTGGCATCCTCAAACAGGTGTCCGTAGATATCCATCGTAACACTGATACTCGCGTGGCCCAACTGTGTCTGAATGTATTTGATGTTCTGCCCCGCACGGATTCTCATGCTTGCATTACTATGTCTCAGGCTGTGAAAGGAAACCTGTCTGAGCCCTGCCCTTCTCAGTGCCGGGTTAAAGTGCCTCTTTACCACGTTCTCGTGGATTGACAACCGGCCCTCCGGGGAAGGGAAAACAAGGGCGTGCTCACTGATAGGGCACGTAAGCTTCCACTGTTTTAGCTTCTGGATGAGTGAGTCCGATATGTCGATCTTACGGATCGCATGTTTGCTTTTTGGTGGCTGGAATTGCCCTTTCCACAAGGCCCGTCTTACATGGATGAACTTCGAGTTCCAGTCGATGTCACTCCATTTAAGGCCCCACAGCTCACCGGCCCTCATGCCAGTAAGAAAGGCTGTTAGAAAGGCTGTCCTGTAAGGCTTCTCCGCTTTTTGCACAAGTTTTTCCAATTCATCCGGCGACAGAACCTCGATTTCTGGCTTCGGTATCTCAGGCCGGTCCACACCCTCTGTTGGATTGCCTTTTATGTATCCCCATTTGAAGGCATACTTAAAAATCAGCTTGATAACAGTCAATTCATTCCTGACTGTATTCGCGCTTACCTTTGTTGCCCTGGATGTCACATAGGCCTGCAAGTGCCAAGTGCCGATATCGCTGATTTGAACGTCTGAGAATGCAGGAATCAAAAGCCTTTCTATTATGTCTTTAAACAGGCTTGTTGTGGAACGCTTCAGCTTCAGGTATTTTCCCTTATAATCGCGCAGCCATATGTCAGTAAATTGCTTAAATGTGCATTTTGGAAGCTGTTTATAAGTCCCGGTCTCGATCTCCCCGAGCACCTTATTGAGTTCTCTCTGTGCGTCCTTCTTTGTGGAACCCCTTTAATCCATCGTCTTTTCCCGTTAAGAGCGATAACCGCGTAGAAGACACTGCCCTTTTTTGGGATGCTTCCTTTCACAGCGCGTCTCCTTTCCTTGTCTTTTTCGTGGTGCCCTCTTCTCCTCTCACCTCCTTCTTTTCCAAACACTCCAGGGCCAGGTGCAGGAATGATGCTATCTCCATGATAGTGGAAGGATTAAGGAATGTCAAAACTATCGACCTTCTTGCCGTCTCTTTCCGTTTCTCATCCATTTTAGGATCTCGCTTTTCGAGAACCGCAACAGCTTGCCGGCCTTGTGATACGGGAACGTCCCGAGGCCGTGCTGTGAATTGTTCACCCACTGGTATATCTGGCCCTTGCTCGTATTTAGGAATCTCGCAGCCTCTTCGATAGTCAAAAGGGCATCCTCAGCTTCCTCATGTTGCCCGTTGTCCTGAAGCATAGGCCTGATCATCTCCATGACTGCTTGAGCTATCGCCTGTATATCATCCGGTTCAAGTTGCGTTCTCAAAGCCTTTGCATTCTCCTGAGTCTAAGGATTTGAAACACACAGTAATTGATGCAATCAAGTATCTCTTGCTCTGCTTCATCGAGCAAGTCTCTCTTGTTTGTGGCAAGGTCAAGGTGGCCGCGTCCGATCTTTCCGGCCTGATGCTTGTCCAGGGCCTCTCTGATAACAATCGCTATGTCCTTGTTATGAGGTTCAACCTTACCATTTCCTACCATTTTTTTGCGGTAACCCGTTAACTTTTCTCACGGCGCGTGGCGAAAAATAGTGCCNNCCGTTCTCATTTTGCCTGTTGCCCTCAATAACAATATATAATATGTATACATACCATTGCAAAATGCTATGCCGATGGTTATAATAAAAAAAATGAATTGGAGGTACTGAAGTGGCAACTGCTGTAAGAATATCTGAAAAATTAGTCAAAGAAGCAAAGAAATATAGTCATGTTGATCAT
>DMNE01000511.1:2306-2579 GCA_003453735.1 Nitrospiraceae bacterium
GCGAAAAGTCGGAACATAAATTCGGATAGTAATGAAAGTTTATCAATCCGGAATATTTGAAAACAAGGTCAAGAAATTTTCAAAGCAAGAAAAAGAATTATTAGACGGCGAAATTAAAAAGATTGCTGAAAACCCTTTAATCGGGGAAGAAAAGAAGGGGGATCTCAGAGGTATCCATGTTTATAAGTTCAAAATTAAATCCAGCCTTTATCTGCTGTCATACAGGATGGTTAAATCGGACTTGGAACTGATTATGATCGGACCTCACGAAAA
>DMNE01000509.1 GCA_003453735.1 Nitrospiraceae bacterium
CCACTTCCTTTTCTGCCCGGTCAAGGTCAGCAAGGATTTCTCCGGTACTTTCATCCTTTATTACTGTTCCGACAGGAACGGGGATGAGAAGATCGGCAGCATCTCTACCGTGCATATTTTTTCCCATCCCGTGCTGTCCGTGTTTAGCCAAATACTCATGCTGATACCTCAAATCCAGAAGGGTATTCAGCTGCGCTGTAGCCCTTATGATTATGCTGCCGCCCCGGCCTCCATCCCCTCCATTAGGTCCGCCCCTCGGAACATACTTTTCCCTTCTGAAGCTCACGCAGCCTCTTCCGCCATCCCCCGCTTTAACACGGATCTTTACATAATCAACAAATTGCATACGTTAATGCCACCAGCCAAAAGGAGACGATAGAACACTCCCGCAGGAAAGGGGTATAAGCGTGTAACCCGAAAAAAATAAAAAAAGGCGGCACAAAACCGCCTTCTCACGCGCTGAGCAAATACGAAACGCTAACTCGCTATCGATGTTTTTTCCGCACGAGGGTACACGCTCACTTTGAGGCGATCTCTGTCCTTTCGCTCGAATTTCACGATACCATCGATCAAGGCAAATATCGTGTAATCCCTTCCGGTGCCTACGTTGCTGCCCGGATGCCATTGTGTACCCCTCTGCCTGACAATAATATTTCCCGCACGGACGAACTGACCGCCGAATTTTTTTACGCCGAGCATTTTCGGCTGACTATCGCGACCATTCCTTGAGCTTCCAACACCCTTTTTATGTGCCACAGTTATCCTCCAAAACTCACTTCAGTAATCTTTACTGACGTAAACTGCTGCCTGTGTCCCCTTATCTTCTCGTAAACTCTCCTCGCCCTTTTCTTATACACAAGAACCTTTTGAGCCTTCTCTGTGCCCATCACCTCGGCCTTGACCGCAGCGCCCGTAATATAAGGGGTTCCAACGACTGTTCTCGTTCCGTCCACGACCAAGAGAACCTTCTCTATTGTTACGGTAACACCGGGTTCTGATGAAAGCTTATCGACTTTCACGGTGTCACCTGAAGAAACCTTATACTGCTTTCCCCCAGACTCTATAATCGCATACATTTCTCAATCACCTCCAGGACAATTATTTAACCCTATTTTATAAGAAAAAGTCAATAATATGAAAAAGCTGAGATACAACAGTGGAGTGAGCACTTTTTGAGTAATTCACGTCCTTAAACCGATGACGACACCTGTGTTACGAACCGTTCCTAAAACCATGGACAAATATACCACGACGTCATTGAACCGTTTTAATGACGATTCGCCTGACGCGATTTCGCCGGCCACAAGCGGATGGACCTCTCCCCGGGCCTTTCGCTTTCGATCAGGTATCTAAGCTCAATACGGATGATCTTGTTGAACCTATTGGTCGCTAGATGGTCTTTATGAAAAGAAGGGTCACACTCAGCATCTTGCACTTAGACCTGCTCCTAGCACATTTCTCATACAATCGTGCCTGCTAAAGCAAACAGGCTCAGCTAGCCGGTACTACACCTTTCCAAACGCATATTTCCCTATGATTTCCTCAATGTCAATAGCAGATTCCGTGTCTCGTATTGTCCCACCGTTTGCAATGAGCTTATCAGAGGCTCCGGGCGCTATCTTGATATATGTCTCTCCAATGAGGCCTTCCGTTTTGATGGATGCTATCGCATCTTCCTGAAGCTTCACGCCCTTATCTATGTCCATCTCGACCCGCGCCTGATAGTTGTCAAGCCTGACGCTCTTCACCCTCCCGACGTCCACTCCGGCTATTTCAACACTCGATCCTGGCTTGATCCCAGGGGCGTTTCCAAAATCTGCGTATACCGTGTAGTGTTCGCCGCCAATGAATTGAAGTCTCCCTAGCTTTACTGAGATATACCCGAGGCAGATAATGCCGATCAGCAGAAAAAAACCCACGGCCAGTTCGAGATTATATTTCTTCATCCTATCCTCCCAATATCTAACGAGTCATATTAATGTTAATGGGACCGCTCAGGCTCCCCGTTATAAACTGTCTTACGATCCGGTCATGAGAATGCACAATCTGCTCGGGCGTCCCGACCACCTCGATCACGCCTTCATAGAGAAAGGCGATCCGATCAACAACCTCATAAATCTCAGGGATGTCGTGACTGATCATCACGCCCGTAAAACCATATTTCTTGTGGGTATCCACAATAAGTTTGTGTATTGAGTGCAACTTGATGGGGTCAAGACCTGTTGTGGGTTCATCAAGAAGAACGATCTTTGGTTCCGTTATGAGCGCCCGCGCGAGAGCGACCCTTTTCTTCATGCCGCCGCTGAGCTCCGCGGGATACTTTTGTTCAACTCCCCCCAGTCCGACATCCTCCAGTGATTCCGCTACTTTTTCCCGAATATCCTCTTCATGGAGTCCCGTTTTTTCTCTCAAGGGAAAAGCGATATTATCGAAGACGTTAATGGAATCGAAAAGAGCCCCCCCTTGAAAAACAACACCGAATTTCTCCCTTATCCGGTTAAGGTCTCTTCTGCTAAGGTGCGTTATATCCTCGCCTTCCACCATAATTTTCCCTTTATCGGGTTTAATCAGGCCGATGAGATGCCTCAAGAGCACGCTCTTACCCCCGCCACTTTCCCCAATTATGGCTATCAACTCATGATTAGAAATGCTCAAGTTTACACCTTTCAACACCTTCTGTTCACCAAAGGCCTTATCGAGGTCTATTATCTGAATCATCTAGTTCTCCTAAGTAATAAAAAAAGCGCCGAGGACGTAGTCCGATACCAAGATCAATACGGAAGACATCACCACCGCTTCTGTTGTCGATTTGCTTACACCCTCCGCGCCGTATCCCGTATAAAATCCTTTATAGCAGCATACCCATAATACCAATATGCCGAAGGCAAAAGCTTTGTAAAACCCGATCATGATATCCTGAATGTCGACAAAATGCTTCATCTGGGAGAAATAAACTCCAGAACTTAAGCCGAGGAGTTTGACCCCTACGAGATAGCCGCCGTATATGCCAACGACGTCAAAGATGCAGGTGAGCAGAGGGAACACGATAATCGCTGCCACAATCTTCGGAATAATGAGATACCGCAGGGGATTCAGTGCCATCGCAGTGAGGGCATCGATCTGCTCGGTGATCCTCATAATTCCGATCTCAGCGGTAAGGGCTGAACCCGCCCTCCCAGTAATCGTCAGCGCACATAGCACAGGCCCTAATTCTCGAATAAGGCTGAGGGAAACCGCAGGTCCCAACATTGCTTCAGAGCCAAATTTGCTCAGAGTATGGTATATCTGAAGGGCGAGAACCATTCCGGTGAAGGAGCCCATAAGAAAAATAACAGTCATCGACTTCGTGCCGATAAACCGTATCTCTCGCAGGAGCTGCCTGAACTTAAAAGGGGGAATAAAGGCAAAAGAACAGGAGTTTATCAAGAAAAGAAACATATGCCCCATGGTCCACAGCGTTGCAAGTACCCATGAGCCGAGTGTCCTTATGAGCCTTTCCCCAGGCACGTGTTTTGTCTTCCGCCTTGTCATCATTGTAGGATATAGAGAAAACTGACTGTTGTCAATCGTTGGTAGCCTCTTCCAGGAGTTGCCATCATCTGCTATAATGAACGCAAACAGAAAGAAGGGAACTTCTCGCGCATCGCGTGGGAAACCCAGTTGTTTGATACGGAGGATGGCTAGGGACCATCGGGATCCCTATCCCCGCTGGTAACATAATCGATACTGCCGACGTATTGCGTGTAGGAGAACACCCGACAATGCGATGAGACAATTGCTGATTGACCGAAAACCATTTCTGCGTATAGGTTATACACATGATAAAAATACTTATCGCCGATGACCATTCCATTGTTCGTGCGGGACTGAAGCAGATTCTGGCCGGAACTCCCGACATGATTGTGTCAGGGGAAGCGGCTACAGCGGAGGAGGTTTTAAACAAAATATCGAAGGATGATTACGATGTCGTCGTTTTAGACATTGGAATGCCGGGCAAGAGCGGTCTGGATACTTTGAAGGAGCTCAAATGCGAACGCCCCAAACTACCTGTCCTCATCCTGAGCATGTATCCGGAAGAGCAGTATGCGGTGAGGGTTTTGCGCGCCGGCGCCTCGGGATATATGACGAAAGAGAGCGCTCCGGACGATCTGGTGGGGGCAATTCGGAGAGTTGCACACGGCAAGAAATACATTAGCCCTTTCCTCGCTGATAGACTGGCCACAAGCCTCGCGATTGATACCGATAAACCGCTCCATGAATCATTATCCGACAGGGAGTATCAGGTGATGTGTCTGATCGCTTCAGGGAAGACCGTTAGCGATATCGCCGCAAAGCTATCGCTGAGCGTCAAGACCATTAGTACCTATCGAACCCGTATTCTCGAAAAAATGGGGAAAAAAAACAACGCAGAATTGACGCATTACGCAATACAAAACCGCCTCATAGAATGACCAAAATCCAACAGAAATACTCCCAGAGATCAAGTAATGATAAAAGGTTGAGTGGTTTTTTGAGAGCGCACGTCCCGGAACAACGATAGGTTTCCAACGCCCGCCTATTAAGGGACGGCACAAGTGCTGTGCATGCCCTGGTGTAGTTCAAAAGCCCGACTTTCCCGACAACCGTTCGCACGCCTGAAGGAACTTGCTGGCCCTCACTTTCATTT
>DMNE01000128.1 GCA_003453735.1 Nitrospiraceae bacterium
AAGTTTGAGATTTGTTTATGCGGACAACTTACTGGAAGGACATATTTCGAACCAAATGAATTGTTAAAAGGAGTTTTCTGAACAATCATCCCATGAGGTTAAAGAATCTTGCTGAGGCGATNNACCTATCCACAAAAAAGAAAGCATCGTTTTTTTCATGGGAGAAGGGTTTAGACTCAGTTCTGAGATGGCTGGGATGAGTGCTGCGCACAGGCTCAGGCTTCTGCTCATATTAAGAAGGAGTGGTCAAAAAGGTAAAAAGGTTAACAATAGCCGGCATAGAGTGCGCTCAGGAGGTATTCATGAGTTGTCCATATTTTAAGAAGGGATATTTCGGGGTCTGTATCGCATCAGAATCGAGGTATATCCCGAACATTGTTAAAATGGAAAGCTATTGTTTTAAAGAACACTATAGGCTCTGCCCGCATCTTGCTAAATATATACCCGAAAATGCCGTAGGAAGAGACGCCCGAGATTCTTCTCATGAGGGAACAAATCGATAACTTATCGACCAGATAAATTTATATCTGAAACAAATGGATAGGTATCGTCTATGAAATGAAGGAATATGTAAGATGAAAAAGCCGACCAGTATAAATAATTGGTTCTCTTTATAGTCATGGCAGTTGTCGCAGAGGGATGAGGGATCGGTTCCCGGCTTTAACAGCGCATTGCTTGGCTGAGGTGGATGCCGGGGTGGAGTTAGAACCCCACGGTTTTCTCAGGGTCCTGCAATGATTTGGAGCGTTTCAGCATGGAGAGGGGAGTACGCCCAGGCGCACTCCCGGCGAAGATAACTCAGCGGGTGCTTTGCTAAAACACCGGGTTACCGCAGACTTTGCGCACGAGGCTTTTAAAAAGCGCCGCATCTTCCTGAAAGAACCGGTTTTCAGATGATTACGAAATCGGACCACTTCCGGTTCGGGTGAGCGCGTCTGAGCATATGCACGTACACCGCTTTCCCGTTAAACTCAAGCAACTCGCATCCTGACGAGACGTATATCCTGGAAAGAATCAATACCAGCCGATTCTGGATAAGAGAGATGGCAGATCATTCAAATGGCCTCTACAGAAACGTAGAGGTTCTGCAGGCAGACAAAAGCTCTCTCTATGCAGCGAGACATCAGCAGGATTGGCTTCGCTCATTAGCGTGGTGCGGTCTGTCCCACACGGGGATTTTCCTTTGCCTGTGCCCTATCCAAGCAGTCCCGTTCTCAGAAGGAACCCACCAGCATAACTGCAACAGAGCAGTTTGACGGTGTAGGCGATACCTGAGATAATTTGTCACCTGGCATAGATCTTTGCAGTATGCCCCATGCCTTGCCGCGTGTCTTCACTAAATTTGTAGGGTTAGAAGATCTATTAAATGATTTTTGTGAGTGATTGTGAGTGATAAAGAATCTTGACAAGCAACCCGAACAGTAGGTATCTTTTGTGTCAATGATAGCAAGTTAGACACTTTTCTCGATTAAGGATATTGCAGACAATGAGAAGGTCATAGAAGATGAGACGATCAATTTGGATAGGGCATTATGCGTTCTTATCGCTGAGATATCCCGAAAGAAAGTGAGGTCCTCATGGTGAGGAAGACGATGTTTATGTTTTTAGTCCCTTTTTTTGTCTCCCCTTTGTTTCCGAAGCCGATGACACCATAGAAGTTAAGAATGGGGGGAGCATCGTACGTTATAAGTGCGCAGAGAAGGAAGAAAAACGCTGTTGTTTGTATAAAGGAGATTAAAGCTGGAAAGGCAATCCCCGAAGGGGCGGTGAAAGTGATCGACTCGAAGTGTTCAAGTGTTCCTTTACTCCCCACATGAGCGGGGGCTTTAATGAATAAAAGAAGGCTGGGCAATTCCCGACGAGGCAGCATGCTTTCGTCTATGTCTTCGACCACCCCTATGCCGCGGTNNATGTCTTCGACCACCCTTACGCTGCGATTACCGATGGAAAAGACGAGTTTGCCATTCAAGATGACCCGACGGGAAGTATACCATTGGAGCCTGGCACCAGGAATTAGGCACGATAGCATTAACCAATATAAAGGTAGAGAAAGGACAACCCGCACGGTAATGCTGAAGCATACCGGGAAATAAACCGTAGTGAGAAGGAGGAAATCATGCAAAAGGTAAGTGGTCTCATGGGCGTCTTAGTGGTCATTTTTTTTCTGTCCTCTGCTTCATTTGCCTATGAGGCGATAGAAGTCAAAAATGGGGGAAGTATAGAAGGGATCGTGGAGTTTTCCGGAGGGACTATTCCTCAGGATAAAATGCAGAAGTTAAGCTCCGAACAGAAGTACTGCGGACATCAACTCCCCAAAGAGGAATATCTTATCAAAGACAGGAAGATCCAAAATGTGGTTGTGTACATCGAGGATATCAAGTCAGGTAAGGCCATTCCGCCTGAGCCTGTCACATTGACCAACTTAAAATGTCTGTTTGTGCCCCACGTAGCCGTTGGATTTAAGGGAAATAGATTCGTCGAGAAGAACGACGATCCCATATTCCACAATATCCATACATATATAGATGGTAAGACCATGTATAATATTGGTCTTCCTGAAAAAGGTTCTACGATTAATAAACCGTTAACAAAGACCGGCCTCATCGAAGTGACCTGTGACAGCCACCCCTGGATGCACGGCTATCTGCAAGTCTTTGATCAGCCTTATGCTACAGTTACCAATGCAAAAGGTGAGTTTGTGATCCAAGACATTCCACCCGGTATGTATACTATCGAGGCCTGGCACGAGGCATTGGGCAAAGTAAAACTTACAAGTGTCAAAGTCGACAGCGGAAAAGTCAGCAAGATCAAACTGGAATACAAGAAATAACCTTTGAGGGAGGAAGTACTGATGATGAAGAAGACGCTATTGCTTTCGGGTATCCTGGCATTATTTGCCGCAACTGCCCTATTGCCACGAGACTCACAGGCGGTTCCGTCATTCGCTCGCCAGATCCAGAAGCCCTGCACCGCCTGCCACACCATATGGCCGAATCTCAACCAATACGGCAGGCAATTCAAGGTCAAGGCATATACCGATGTGGCCCCGGACTGGCAGATGATAAATAAGGATCGTCTGAATTTGCTTTATGTTTTTCCTGTTTCAGCAAGAGCCATTTTTTATCCGTTTGAAAGTGAAACGAACACGGTGACTGGAAACACCAGTACGACCGAACTCAACACTGTTGACCTCTATCTTGCCGGCAGGGTGTTTGATTACGCGGGTGTATTCGGAAATTTCGAAGCAACAAATCCAACAACTTCAGGTCAATCCTTCACCTTCGATATCCCTACTATGAAACTAGCCTTTCAGTATCCCCTGGGGGGAAGCACTTCAACTGACGAAGGTGGCACGCCAACCCAAGGCAGCACCATAGGACTTGTAGCGTTTAAGGGTCTTGCAACCTCTGCGGACCCCTTCAACAGTTTGGGGGGAAGAGACAGGGGCTTGATCTTCGACACTGAAAGCGTGCCCTGGATACTGTCAGAGGGATACACCCTTGACTTTTGGAGCGGAGCAAACGTCGGAGTTGTAGCCCACGGTTACTTTCTGGGAAACCGCCTGTACGCAGCTGTCGGGGCAGAAAGAGGCGGTAATTCTTCGGATGCGGGAGAGGGTTTCAACAACAATAGCAACACCGACCCCTTTGACGGATATTTCCGTCTTGCCTGGGACCAGAAACTTCCAAACGGGGCGGTCACTTTTGGCGGCGCTTGGTACACGGGGAAGCAAAGGCTTCTTGACAACAGCGGGAGCGAGCTGTTCGACTCCAACGTCAACAGAGGCTATATTGATGCTTCCCTGGAGCAGAATTATGGTGAAGATCACCTCGTTGAAGTTCAAGCTCTTTATGGCCACGGCATGGAGAGCAATGTCTACGGTGGCGGCCAGGAGAGAAAGTTTGATGGCTTCAATATCGAGGCCAGCTATTTCTACGATAGAACGATTGGCCTAGTCGGCGATTACAATTTTATCAATATCCAGGGCGTATTGCCGTCGGACGCAATTAATTCGGTCACGGGTAATGCTGGAACCGATCAAAACAGACTCAACACCTGGGTCGCGGCCATCAACTACTTGCCCTGGCTCAATACAAAGGTCGTTTTGCAGTACGCACAGACGAGGACTAAATTCGCAGGCGGCGAGCCTGATGAAACTGATAAAATATTCAGGGTAATTTTCGACATACTTTTCTAAATTATATGGTCAAGAGCGTCAGAAAAGTCGCTTTGAGTCAGATGGAGAAGGCAGGGTCTCTCCTACGAGGGAATGAAAAGAAAAAATGTAATTCATGGAGAAGAGGAGGAACGGTGAAGGCCAAAATTTTGCTTGTCATGACAATCCTTATAGCTATTGTAGCAATAGCATCGAAAACCTCGTATGCTATCTCAACCGATGACTTGATAAAGCTGAAGAAGGCAGGCATCCCTGAGGACATTATTCTTTTTATGAACGATGCCGACTATAAGGACGTGGAGAAGGTTTTAAAGCTCAAGGAGGCGGGATTTAAGAATGAAACAATCTTATCGATAATCAAGAAAGATCTGAAGGAAAAACCACCCACCGAAAGCTTGAAAAAAGAGCCCGTAACAGATGCTGCTGCGCAGGGCGGTCAGGGCGAGACAACTGCTAAAATTAAGATTCTCTGGTATATGGCATACAGTGCAAACCCAGCCTTGCTGAGCAGTCAGGCGATAGACAATGCAAGGATTTCTGTCGCAAGCCCCGGGAGGCTCAAATTCGAATGGGAAGATAAGGGATTCTTTAGCATAGTTATGAAAGATCCTTTTCATAGTCCGTTTTACTGGGATATTAACAAAGATGATGTCGTGGGACCAGGCAAGAACGGTTATCCCTATATGTTGCGGTCAGGGGTACATCACAAAGGAAGGCCCGACACTGACGATTCTCACTTCTGGGTGATTTATTTGAATCCGGCAGATACAAGGATTCTGGATTATATAAAAGAAAACCTTTAACCAACGATCGCCTTTAAATACCATTTTAAGCGCCAGAGCCCCAGAATTTAGCGCGCGCTCCTATTCTTTTCTTGTAGAAGATGACGGGAATTCAGAGCTGAAAATGTGCAGGGAACCCAAAGGACGCTCCTTCTCCAGTATCTTATCCTTGCGACCATAGGGCAAAGCTTTGGGCCCTCCGGAAATTGATTTGTTTTAAAACTTAAGCATCTTTTCCCAGTCCCCTCTCTGCAATGTCTAAACTGATTTGCCTATCAAGCGGGGAAACTCATGTGGTCTCTATGCCTTTATTTTGAAAAATATTTATATTATTATGACGTTTAAATACTTGTGCAATTATTCCATTCAATACGCTCTATCCTCCGTTGCCCCTTTCTCCAGGTGTCATGATTTCTTTATGAATAACTATTTCTCGACTTCGATTGCGATATAATAAGATCAGCAAATGAGAGGCTATATTCTCTTGGAAGGCGGAGCAGAGTTCGGTGGACAAATGGCCGAGCCGGATAAACGTGCTCTGGAACTGGCAGGTGGATTGAATGCTCAGGTTAGTATCATACCGACCGCCGCCGTTCCCGATAATAATCACCAACATGCAGGTCAATTCGGCGTTCGTTGGTTTAGACATTTGGGTGCTAAGCAAGTAACTTTGTTGCCTCTTATCGATCGAGCTTCAGCTAATCAATTAACTCTAGCGACCGCCTTGCGCGAATCTCGTCTCATTTATCTTCTGGGCGGCTTCCCGCATTATCTTGCTCAAACCCTAGCCGGCAGTTTGAGTTGGCAGGCCATGCTTGAAGCATACGATGCAAGTGCGGTCATCGGTGGCAGTAGTGCTGGGGCCATGATCTTGTGCCAGCACTACTACGATCCGGACACACAGAGGATTGTGGAAGGACTAAACTTGGTTCCGCGAGCCTGTCTGGTTCCTCATCATAATACCTTTGGAAAAAGATGGGCGTCTTCTCTGGCGCCATCTGTTCCAGACGATGTAATTGTCGGGGTCGATGAACAGACTGGCCTGATCAATGATGGCGCGGCGGGTGAATGGTCTGTTCTAGGAAAAGGCACAGCAACTGTCTACAAAGGGGGAAGGACCAAGACCTATCACTCAGGCGAACCGCTTTTTCTCTGATGCACGGGTCCTCTGCTGATTACAAACAAGAATCTTGACCAGTTTACGTTCTTAACACCTATCGATTAGCAGGTCTCGCCCCCTCGATCATAATTGCTCGCAGGTGGTACATGAGAGGAAACCCGAAATGCTGCAATTTGTTATGCAGAACCACTAAAAGTATATACTGGGATTGTGTTACGCGAGGATGCTAAGAAAAATCGCTGGTCAGATACCTAATGAGACGCTCCTGCTTTCTCGGCATAGATATAGGATCGGTAAGCGTAAAGTGCGTTATTGCGGATGAAAACGGGCGGATCGTTTATGATGTTTACTCCAAAACAAAAGGCCGGCCGATAAGTGAACTTTTAAGCATCCTTGAGACCTGTTGGAAAAACTGCCCTGACATCGACATTTGCGGTATTGCTGCGACAGGTTCGGGGAAATCTCTCGCAGAGGAAAGTCTGAACGCAGAAACGGAAAATGAAATTATCTGTCATGCAAAGGGGACAACAAGTCTATATCCCGAAGTCCGGACAATAATCGAAATAGGCGGACAGGACAGCAAGCTTATCTTACTTGAGCATAGTGAGGAAACCCCGCATCGTATAGAAATAAAGGACTTTGCGATGAACGAGTTATGCGCAGCCGGCACCGGGGCTTTTCTTGATGAACAGTCCTGCAGACTGGGCATAAGCATAGAGGATTTTGCTTCGGTTGCCCTTGAGGCCACGGCACCGGCTCATATAGCCGGAAGATGCGCGGTATTTGCAAAGACTGACATGATCCATCTGCAGCAAAAGGGGACTCCCATACCTGAGATACTCTTGGGCGTGGCCTATTCTATGGCGCGGAATTACCTCAGTAATCTCGTCCGCGGTCGCACGCTTCAACCGGTCATATCCTTTCAGGGCGGCACTGCTTCAAATCGTGCCCTTAAAAAAGCTTTCTGCGATCTTCTGCTTTTAAATGAAGAAGATCTTATCGCGCCCGAGCATTTTAAAACCATGGGCGCTTATGGTGCGGCCCTGCTTGCACATGAAAAGGGTCCCTCCACCAGCATATCAACGTTAGCCGGTATTATTACGCTTTTATCCAGAAAACAAAGCATACGATATGCCGATCACAAGGATTCGTTTTATCCTCCGCTTTGCAGAAATGCAGATGACAATGCTAAGAGTCTCATCCCCTCACATGTTGATGGCTGTGAAATCATATCACGGGAGGCCGGAGTATTCGTAGGCATAGATATCGGTTCGGTAAGCGAGAAGATTGTGGCAATAAACTCTCATGGAGAAATTCTATACAGCGATTATCGTTATTCACACGGGAAAGTCCTTGAGCAGCTCTTAGAAATGGTTAAAGAGTTTAGTGACAAGGGATTCGGGAATAATGTCCTCGGCATGGGCGTGACAGGAAGCGGGAGATACCTGGGAGCAAAGGTTTTAGGAGCGGACTTAATAACAAATGAAATATCTGCCCAGGTGAGTGGCACGAGACATCTTATTCCAGGCTGCGATACTATCATAGAGATTGGCGGGCAGGATGCAAAATTAATTACGCTTGAGGGTGACACCCGGCTTGATTTTGAGATGAATCGCCTATGTGCTGCTGGCACAGGGTCCTTCCTTCAGGAGCACGCCCTGCGGCTACGTATCGATCTGGAGCACGATTTTTCTGAATTGGCGCTTCGATCCAGGTCTCCTGTCAGGTTAGGCAATAAATGTACTGTTTTTATGGAAAGCGACCTCGTTCATTATATGCAGAAGGGTTACCCTATCGAAGATCTGCTCGCCGGCTTAAGTTATGCTGTTGCCGGGAATTTCCTTGACCGGGTTGCCCAGCATAAACCATTTGGAAAGCTGATCAGTTTCCAGGGAGGTGTTGCAGCAAATCATGCGGTAAGGAGTGCGTTTGAAAGTCTGCTGAAAAAACCGGTCTATGTATCGGACTGGCATAAAGTAATTGGTGCGCTTGGGATGGCCCTGCTTGCCAGGGAGGCTTATCAGCGCAAGGAGTATCTGACCTCGGGCTATAAGCCTCAAACTATCGAAAACATTAAAGAGGTGCGGGCATTTCAGTGCGCTGGCTGTTCAAACAATTGTTATGTAAGGCAGCTTTCAGTAAACGGTTCAAATGTATTCTTCGGAGGCGTATGCGGGAAATATGAGAGAGACTCAGTTGAAGAAAAAACAAGAAAAACGATGAAAGCGGAAGAATTGCAACATGGGTTGGCTTCGACTGAGTTACTTGAAAAAATCGATAAACTATTTCACGAATCGCCAGCTGTTTTAACGGAAGAGCCAGTGAGTTCGATAGGTTTGCCGCGCGGACTTTTGTTCTACGAGTACTATCCTCTCTGGAACAGTTTTTTTACACGTGCCGGTTTTCGTGTTATCCCCTCCCAACAGACAACACGGCAGCTTCTGGAGCGAGGCATGTCGCGCGTTACTGCAGAGACATGCCTGCCGATGAAGGTATATTACGGGCATGTGCTTGATCTGATCGAAAAAGGAATCGATACCATATTTGTGCCCGAGCATATAAACATACCGACATGGGAGCCGGGCGATCCATCGGTTGAGCATTGCCCTTATATTCAGAGTGTCCCGGAATTTGCTACAACCGCATTTGGTACAAAAATAGTAACACAGACGCTTTCAAACGGCTATGACATCGACGGGTATGAAACAAAGCTGACCTCTTTGGCGCATAAACTTCTTCCCGAGAAATCTTTCCTTGATACAGCCTTAAAGCCATTTATACAGGGGTTTAAACTTAAGGAGTGCTATCAGCAGGCGGTTGAGGATTTCAAAAGACTTAGGGAGGCCCGTTACGCACTTGGCACAAAATTTCTCGAAAGCCGCGGCAGGAACGATACGGTATACGTCGTCTTTGGCAAACCATACACTTTGTACGACCCGGAACTGAATATGCACCTTTTTAAGAAGATGCGTGCCTTAGGAATGGATGCTTTACCGGCAGACCTAATAGAGTCACCGACTGGGGAAGAGCCTGAGCCTCATCCGGAGATGCATTGGTATTATAACTGCAAAATGCTCAGGGAGGCAGCATGCGTAAATAACGACCCCAGGCTTTTCCCCATTATCCTCACGAACTACGGATGCGGACCTGACCCCGCAAGCTTCAGATATTTGCAAAATGCGCTCATGGACAAGCCGATACTAGTTATAGAGATAGACGAGCACACTGCTGATGCCGGTATCCTTACCCGTCTCGAGGCCTTTAACGACGACGTTATGAACACTTCAGACGGGGGCGCGCAAGTACCGTGGCCGGCAAAGGGCTTGTTCCCGCGCTTAAGACAGAAAGGTATGAAAAAATATATATACCCCATTTTTCCGAACACGCATACATCATCGCATCGGTTTTAATAGCGAACGGGACCGACGCAGTCGTGCTCCCGCCGCCAGGGAACGAAACGCGAGAACTGGGAAAGCAACACGCAGTGGGCGGCGAATGCCAGCCTTTTATCAATTTAATGGGGGATTATATCCGTTTATTGAAAAGCGGGAACTTTGCCAAGGGGTCCGCTTTTTTTGCGTTCATGACCGGCGACTGCAAGCTCAGGTTGTACGGACAAAACACAATCTATGCCACAAGACATTTCCAGAACGGAGAATTGCCCGTGATAGGAACGTTTGCGCAGTTGTTCGGCAACAAACTCTCGGCAATCTCAAAAGTGCGTATAGTTGACGACATATATATCGGCATGACGGCCTTAGACAGGATACTCCAAAAACTCCACGAGTCAAGGTTTTACGAACTGCAAAAGGGCGCGCCCGACCTTGCGTACAAAATCGCGAAAAACCACATTTGCAAGGGCATCAAGCGGGGTGAGATAATCAATGGCATCGAATATGCCCTCTCCGTATTTGACGGTATCGATATCGACAAGTCGGTTCCCAAAAGGTTCATAACCGTTACAGGCGATTACTATACACGTATCAACTCCTTTGCGAATAATGACCTTTACAGGAGCATCGAACGCCTCGGCGGAGTCATCTTTGTCCCTCCCACGCTGATGGATGCCATTCCCCTGATAATGGTTTCAAGGATAAAGAAATACAGAAAACAGGCCGAGTACATAAAACTGATTCAACATCTTCTGCTTAATTTCGAGCTTAAACATCAGGAGCAAAAGGTGCGTGATATTTTCGAGAATGATATTCTTAACAATTTTGACTATACTCCCGAAGAGGTATATCAAAGAACGTCTAAATATCTGAGTAGCGATTTATCTACGGGTATCATATCCCCTGTAGGGTGCGTAATCGAAGCCATCGAGAAAGGTGCTTGCGGCATCATCAACGTCATTACACAAAACTGCTCCTATGGAAACGTGCTCACTAGCATACTTCAGCGTATGAGAGCGGATTACGGAAATGTGCCGCTTTTGACATTAATCTACGAAGAACAGCAGGGAGGCAATAAGTTGACACGACTTGAGGCCTTTATGCACCAGATCGCAAAACAGCTCAAGTGTGTCCGGTTCAGTTGAGGCTGCTGCGTTTTTAAATAGTCTAATTTTGTCTGCTCAGGTGCATTTCCAACTGATAGGACAATCGATCTTCCCATCGTTTCCCCTTTGGTTGCGACGCAGCTTCTAATCGGAGAATAACGTAGCAGTGAATATAGGAATCAAGGCACGCTCCTTACACCAACGGCCTCCCTGAGCTGTTCGAGAGCCAGCACGTATGAGGCGAGTGCCTGGCGATAGGCAAGCTGCGTGGTATGGTAGCTGCGTACCGCGTCCAGAAAATCGAGCAAACTTGCCGCGCCTTTTTTGTAGGCATATTCGCTGATATCACGCGACTGCTTCGCATTGTCCAGATAGCCGGATCGGTAAAGAGCGACTATTTCGTTGTTAGAGCAGACGGCTTCGTAGGCACTGGCAATATCGCCGAACACAGTTTCCTTGGCCGCCGAATAGAGCTCCTCCGCCTGAGTAATCGCATGTTTCGTCCTAGCTATTTCGCCCTGATTGCGATCAAAAAAAGGGAGAGGAAAACTGAAAAAAAGCCCAATCGACTCTATGCCGCCAACGTGCGAGAAATTCAGAGTCGTTGTGAGGTCGTTATGGCTGTTTGCTATCGCCAGATCCAATTGGCTCTGCGCCGAGGCCATGCCCTGCTGTGCCGCACGCAGGTCCGGCCGCTCCTTAAGCGCCTGTGCCTGCAGATCTTCCTTGCTCGCCTTTATCGGCTCGTAATCAAGCATGCCCGCTACGTCGTATTCGGCAGGAACGGATTCGTAGCCCAACAGTTCGCGCAGCGCTACGAGTGCCCGCACCTTCGCAAGCCTCGCCGTGGATACAGCGCTCTGAAACTGCAGCAGTTGAAGCTTGATCTTCAGATAATCGCCTTCGCTCATGTCGCCTGCTTTGTACCGCTCTTCACTGATGTCCACCGTTTTCTGAAAGCTCTTCACGTCATCAAGCGATAAATCAAGGGTGGATTGCGCAAAAAGAACATTGATGAATTGCGAGGCAACATTGAATTTGAGACTGCGTTCATTGTCAGAAACCTGGGATTTCGTTANNTAGCCAATCCCTACGTCGAACTCCGCTGTCTGGTTAAGATAGTCACCAGTCCACTGATTTGTATTGAAGACGGGAAGATACTGCGCGTCCAAGGAAAACACGGGATTGGGCCTGAGATTCGCGGTAATCTCCTGCGCCTGACTCTGGAGAATCGTCGTGCGTGCGGCCTTAAGCGCGTGGTTATGATCCAGCGCCATTTGCAGGGCCTCATCAAGGGTGATTTTAACCAGCTCCTGGTCGCCGAATATCGGGTTTGCCACAGACAGACTAAGAATAAAGACGGTCCAGACAATAACGCATAGCTGGACGTGCCTGAAAAAGAAAGAAACAAACTTAGTGTTCAAAGTTTGCCTCCGGTTTCGGCAGTATGTCATGCGGTCGAGCAATCCATACGTAGAGTGTCGGCAACAAAAAGACACTGAGCAGCAGGTTAGCGATCAGTCCGCCTACAATCACAATCGCGAAGGGGCGCTGCGAGTCGGATCCGATGTCATGCGAAAGGGCCGCCGGCAGCAGGCCGAGTGTGGCAACGAGCATCGTCATCATAATGGGACGAAGACGCAGGGTGGCGCCTCTGATTGCTGCCTCCCGGACCGGTGCTCCTCGTGCACGTAGCTGATTGATGTATTGCACCATGATCACACCGATCTCGACGGCCACCCCGAACAGTGCGAGTAATCCAATGCCTGAGGAAACACTGAACAGAGTTCCGGTCACAAGGAGCGCAAGCAAGCCTCCGACGCTTCCTGCGCTCACATTAAGGAGCACAAGGAAAGACCACTTGAAGGATTTGAACATCATATGGAGAAGCAAAAGGATCAGAAGAACAGTGATAGGAACGATCACCGTCAGGCGTGCATTTGCCCGTTTCTGGCTTTCGTACTCTCCGGCCCAGTTCAGATAATAGCCCTCGGGTAACTTCACCTTTTCGTTGACCTTCCGCATGGCTTCTTTCACGGTGCTGCCGAGGTCTCGACCGCGAACGCTGTACTTTATGGCGATGTACCGTGAGTTGGCTTCGCGGTAAATCATTGACGCGCCGTCTCCCACCTTGATGTCACAGAGTTGCCCGAGAGAGACTCTTTCCCCTGACGGCGCGAGAATCCGGATGCTCGCGATGTCCTCAACGGTTTTGCGGAAAGGCTCCTGGTATCGCACTACGAGGTCAAAGCGCTCTTCGCCTTTCAATATCTGACTAACCGCCTTGCCCCCCACAGCAGTTTCAATAGCATCCTGGACATCCGCTACATTGATGCCAAAGCGATCTGCTTTTGCGCGATCCACGGTCATGTTGATGTTGGGTTGGCCGAGCACCCGGAAGATCCCGAGATCTTCGATCCCGCGAACTGTCCGCATAACCTCTGTAATCTCTTCGCCCTTCTGCTCCAAATCCTTCAGGTCGCTCCCGAAGATTTTCACCGCTAACTCGCCTTTCACTCCGCTGACGGCCTCCTCCATGTTGTCGGCAATCGGCTGCGAAAATCCCCACACAACACCCGGGATCTTTTCAACTTCTTTATTCAGGGCTTCGATCAGTTCCTCTTTGTTTCCGCGAAATTGTTCCCGCCACTTATTCCGCGGCTTGAGGTCGACAAAGTATTCGGTGTTGAAGAAACCGGTGGCGTCGGTGCCATCGTCCGGTCGGCCCACCTGCGAAACAACCTGCGTCACCTCCGGAAAACTTGCAAAAGCACGTTGGGCCTGGTCCATGATACGCTGGCCTTCCGATGGCCCTATGCTGGAATCGAGAGTGCCCCGAGCCCAGATAGCGCCCTCGTCAAGGTGCGGCAGGAACTCCGACCCGATTACTCCGCTGAAAGCCAGGTAAATGGTCAAAACTACGGAGCCGATACCTATACCCAGCGTAAACGCATGGCGCTCAATCATCCATTCCACTGCCTTGGGGTAGTGCATCATGAGCCAGGCCAGTACAGGATTTGGCCACTCCTTCACCCGCCTACGGAAGAGGTAGCTGGCGAGCACCGGCGCCATGAACATCGAGAAGATCAGAGCGCCCAATAAGGCGAAACAGACTGTCCAGGCCATGGGGTGGAACAATCGGCCTTCGACGCGCTGCAACGTAAAGATCGGGAGGAAGGTGGTTATTATGATCGCACGTGAGAAAAAAACGGGTCGCTGCACCTCGTGAGCTGCCACGCGAACGGCTTCGCTGACTTTGCCCGTAGAATCCTCCGATTCCTTAAGATGACGCAAGATGTTCTCCACCATCACGACCGAACCATCCACGATCATGCCAAAGTCGAGTGCTCCCAGCGATAAAAGATTGGCCGGAATGTGACGGAGGTCAAGAAGGATGGAAGCGAAGAACAAGGCAAACGGAATGGTAAGGGCCACGATGATGGCTGAGCGGGCATTCCCGAGGAAAAGGATCAGGACGATCACGACCAGAATGATTCCCTCAGTGAGGTTACGAAGAACTGTATGAGTCGTATAGTGGACGAGATCGTCTCGATCAAGATGAGGGACTATCTTCACTCCAGTCGGCAGGATATGCTCATTCAGATATTTGACCTTGGCATGAAGGGCGGCCAGGGTGGACTCGGCTTCAGCCCCCTTCCGCAACTGGACAATACCCTCCACAACATCGTCGTTGTCAATGACTCGTCCGTCCTCGTGCCGGATGGCCTTACCCAACCCCCCTAAACGTATCTTGGCCCCCTGTGTCACGATCGCGACATCCCGAACCCTTACCGGAGTCCCATTCTGCGCTTTCAGAACAGTCATACCGATGTCGTCCGTGTCGCTCATCAAGCCAACGACCCTGACGTTATACGCTTGCTGCCCCTTCTCAACGAAACTTCCGCCCGCATTGACGTTGTTCGCTGCGAGGGCCTGCTCTACCTGGGCAATGGATAGGCCGTATGAAACCAGCTTGTTGGGATCGATCCTTACCTGGTATTCACGTGTTTCGCCGCCGAAGGCGGAAACGGCCGCGATGTTTGGAACTGACATGAGGTGTTTGTAGACCGTCCAATCCTGAAGTCGCTTGAGCTCCATTATATCGTATCGGGGATTCGTGCTCTCCAGAATATACCAATAGATCTGCCCGACAGGACTAAAGTCGGGACCAATCTGCGGATTCAGACCCGCGGGGAGATTTACCAGGGTCAGCTTTTCAAGCACCTGCTGCCGATTTTGGAGATTGTCGGAGTCCTCATCGAAAATAACCGTAATGTAGGAAAGCCCAGCGAGCGAACTCGAACGCAGGTGGGTGAGGTGACCAACGCCATTCAGCTGGGTCTCTATGGGAATCGTGATTTGTTGCTCAACTTCCTCTGCGGCGCGGCCGGGCCACTGCGTAATTACCGTAACGTATTTATCGGCCACATCCGGATACGCCTCTACGGGCAGACGGTGAAACGAGATTATGCCCCAGATGAGAAGCAGAACTCCAATACTGAGAACCAAAACCTTATTTCGAAGTGCGAGTTCGATAAGGTACTGGATCATAACCTATTTCGACTCCGAAGCATTGGAGAACTGCAGCGCGTTGGCGACTACCTTGTCGTGAATCTTTACCCCTGAAAGAATCTGCTGGAGGTTGTCATCCATCTGAGAACCGATCTGAACCTCTGCCTTCTGAAATTTATTGCCGCCCAGTGGCCGGAAGACCCAGTTTCTGTCATGTAATCGCACAATTGCGGAAGTCGGGAGGACCGGCCGCTCGAAGCGTTTCTGAGAACGAAACGACGCAGTCACAAACATCCCCGAACGCATCGAAAGACCTGGGTTGTCCAGTTCGATGCGGACCTTTGCTGTCCGAGTGCTCGGGTCCAGCACGCGGCCTATGTTACTCACGCGACCAGAGAATACCCGGTCCGGATATGCGTTCAGTCGAACGTCGGAGGTATCTCCGGAATGCACCTGGGAAATAGCATCCTCGTAAAGGTCGCATAAAACCCACACGCGCGACAGGTCGGCTATGGTGAAAAGATTCGGGGTAGCGTCCAGAGAACGAACTCCTGTACCACTCGTCACATTCTGCTCAACGATCGTGCCAGAAATCGGAGCACGAACATCGAGAATGCTAGAAACGTGATCGGGATCGCCACCCAGCACATGAACGCGATTAGCTGCCGTCGCCACATCAACCTTGGCTTTGTCCTCTGCGTTCTGGGCTGCCTCCAGGTCCTTTTCGGCAATTGCTCCGTGGGCGTAAAGTCCCTGGGAGCGCTCCAATTGTTTGCGCGACAACAATTCATCGGCCTGAGCCTTTTGATAATCAGAGAACGCTCCAGCAAGATCAGGACTATGGATCTGGAGCAGGAGTTGACCTTTTTTTACATCGTCTCCCAGCTTGACCTTAATATCCACTACGCGGCCACCACCGAGAGACAACACAGCCACCGAGCGATTCACATCGGGGCTCACCACTCCGTTGGCGTGTATTTCATCGGCAACTGCCCTGCCCTCCGCCTCTACCAAGGAGAACCGCTCCGGATGGTCCATCTCAATCACGTTGGGATCGAACGATTTTACAACCTCGGTGTGTGAATCACCGGTTTCCGAAGCATTACGGCTGCAGCCAGCTCCTGCAAAGACTAGAAGGACAAGCGCCACAACCACAGCGAGAGGGTAAAAGGCTTTATTATGCATCAGCACTGAAATCTCCTTTCTTTTGTGAGCCTTACAAACTGTCTCCGGATATTTTTCGATGCACAATAATCGTAACATAATAAGAAATCAAACGTGTATATGAAGAGATGGTCGTCGATAAATCGAAGAGAGGTCCGCCTCGTATCGAACCTCGCATGGTTCAGAAATCTGGGAGTAGTGTTTCTCCATGACTTTACCTTGGTAACTCTCAAATCATGGATTAGTCGTTGATCAAAGAGCGGCTTACCTAGCCGGTACGGGCCGCTCTGTTTGGAGGGGGTGGTCACAATGACAACCGTCTACTAGATTCATTGAGGACCGGGAAACGAGTTAACAAACCTGATCTTAAAATCATATGATGCGTCACTGCTTTGTATTCTGTAATCTATACGAATCTACAATTTGCCACTGTCCGGGGTGATTCGGGCAAGAGGCTACTTCCTGAACAGCTAAATCCTCAGAAGCACTAACTACTTGAACTGCGTAATTAGAGAACCGGTCAACATATTGTATCCTGCCATATATTTTGCCTACATGCGGTTTTTCCAGGCAGCTTCCACCGCTATTTAAATTTTGCCCACTCACGATTTCTGAATCTAGACGTCTCCTCAACAGCGCTATCTATTATTATCTGCTACTACCGCTTTTTTTCTCGTCCAGGCTTGGGAAGCGCGGCCGAAGAGAGTTCCTTCGCACCTTCAACAACGCCCAGCAGCACATCCTTCACGGCGTTCACAGCAGTGGTACCTACAGCGCTTGCGGCCTCGATGGCTCCGCTGACAGATGCCTTTGCAACGTCTTCAACATTACCTCCCACTTCGTTTGTTGCCTCGATAATGCCTTCTAGCGTTCTCCGTGCAACAAGGGCTACGTCTGCTCCTACCGTTGCCGCTTCTTTAACGGTGTTCTTCGCTGTTTCGCTCGCAGCGGTGATAATATCCCCTCCAACATCGCTCACTCCCTTAATTATCCCCTTCGCAACGCTTTTCGAGCTCAGAATGAGCCCCGTGCCGACTTCCTCTGTGGCAGTTATAGCACCCTTTATGACGTCCCTTGTCACGGATAGCCCTTCGCCCGTTACTCCACGGGTTTCTTTAAGAACATGCGACACGGTATTCCTCACAAGGCGCACAATCTCTTCTTCGATCTCGTTAAGCCCTTTCAAGCTACTGATAACCCCTTCTTTAACGGTAGCTCCTGCTTTGCCGGTCCTTTTCTTCATATCCCCAGTCTTCATATAAATCTCCTCCTTTCCTATATTGTAATCACCGCTACGAACTGAAACAAGCCTTTCCGGCACTTTGGAGAGCCGTATTCGCATTATCGATTCGAGCTGCACATACCGTTCTGTATTGAGGGTAACCTTTGCCTCCAGAGAGAGTTTATCCCACTGTCACATGCGTGATAGTGATCGGCCTTGCCACTTTCGAAATCGGCAGTGTTATTCCTCATCTCAGACCTGAACCACTGCCGAGGGTGATTCAGGTCTGTCCCTTCGGCACCGCCGCCTGAGTTCTCTGAAGGCATTTCGGCACGGATAGCAAGAGACCTGAAACAAAATAGGAAGAAGGTACTACCCTCAAGAGTATGCCACACGCCCGTTTCACAGATGGTCCTCCTTTAATCCTTTAATTTATTTGATTTGTTTGTCAGTAAAGGATACCTCTGCGCGCCACATCAGGCAACCCGGAAATCTCTGATGCAGTTCCCGGGCCTCACGGATGCTCAAAGGTTAACAGGATATTGTTACATCTTTATGACAATAAGATGAAATGTTCGGGTCAGCGACACTGCTGATTGTACTTTTCGCCTTCCTTCGATACGCCATACCGCCAAATACCATTAGTACTGTGTGCTTAGTACATCAGTTCATTAATTTGTAACGTATTTTATGCGCCTGTCTTTCAACCCTCGCTGGTCAATGTTCTATTTTGTTTAGGCAGTATAGTGAGATCATTTCTAGTGAATTCTCGAAACTCGCCTTTTCCATCGCTCAAAAGGAATCTGCGGCCATTCTTGCCCGCACGAGCGACTTCAGACGGCCCTTATCTGCCGTCACATTTGATGATAATTACACACATTACTGGATAAGGGAGCATTCAAAAAGCCTCTGCAGAAAGGCAGAGGTTGTGCGGGCAGAGAAAAGCTCGCCCTGTGCGGCGAGACATCAACAGGTATTGGCTTCGCGCATTAGCCTGGTGGGTCTGTCCCCCACGGGAGGAAGATTACTATACAAACCTGTGTTTGAGATTCATGATGTCGCGATAAGGGACGATCCCAAGAATCACATCGTGATCATCAGTGACGGGAATGGCCCGGAAGCTGTATCGTGAAAACATTTCGGAGGCCTCGATCAGTGTATTGTCCTGATTTAACGTAATGACGCTCGTTGTCATGATGTCCTCAAGTCTGTCATCAACTTTTGCCTGCAATACCTCTTTCAGGTCCACAACCCCTATTAAGGTGTCCTTGGCATCGACAATGTAGAGGTACATAATCTCATCCTTGTCTTTTGCTATCTCACGGAACTGCAGGAGCACCTGGCTAACCTGGGTATGAGGAGGCATTTTGATAAAATGCGACGTAGAAAAGTTGATGATCTTTTCCTCATGCTTGTCGAGCATGTACTGTATCTTCTGGGCGTTCTCCTTATCCATCAGTTTCAGTATATCGTCGGCATCGGACGCCGGCAGGATTGCAAGGATGTCGGCGGCCTGAGCAGGGGTCATGTCATTGATCAGCTCCGCGGCTCTCTCTTTCTTGATAGAGGAGATTATCTCTCGTTGAACGCGTGGCTCGATCTCTTCAAGGGTATCCGATGCATGTTCGGTCTCTAATTCGCTGAAGATGGCAAGTCGCTGCTCTTCGCTCAACTCCTCCAAAATATCCGCAAGATCGACCGGGTGAATCTCCGGCAGTTTCTCTTTGAGCACATTCAGCTTGACATTGCCTTTGAAGCTGTCGATATTCTCCGGCAGTGGCTGAACATAGGACCAAGAAAGGGTTTCCTTTTTCAGAAAGTTATTGCCGAAAAGCAGTTTCACGAGCGGCTTGAGACCAAGCCTTTTCAATAAAGCGTATCTGCTAAAATCCACGTCAGTAACATAGAGTATCCTGTTACGCAGGACGAGTTTGACATCGTAGACCACATCGATCTCGTTGTCATCCATATCAAGGACTTTCTTGTCGAGAATATGGTCATTCAGCAACACCTGAGACTCGGCGGCCTCCCCCTCATACTGTGCCACGGATTCGAGATCAACTACGATCTCATGAGGACTGACGCCCGCCACCTTTTCCCAGGGTATAAGAAGCGGCTTATGGCCGAACGGACGGTGGACGATAAAATGAGTCACGGTCGGGAGTTTCTCATGTTCGCGGATGGCGATATCATGCAGTTTACCGATCTTCTTGTCATGAGTAAAAACCTTTGTGCCGATAATATCGCTCAGAAAATAGACAGCTTCGATCACTTCTGGCTTTCTCTCAATTGTGGTGTTCATGATGTACCTCCCTTATCGCACCAAGATAATAAATTTATAAAGCAACAACGCCAAAAGAAAAATCAGATAGAGCCGTAATGATAACAATGAAAGCTTTACCCACTTGGACATTTCTACGTTGGGGGTCGCATATTTTTTGTTGATCTCGCGGATCTTCGCATAATTATGACTAAAAAAATTCCTTATCATCGTCATGGTCATCCTCCTTTCCTATTTAAACATATTTGGGAATAGGGTACCGACGCCGTAAAAGCTCGATATGACGATGATCGCCACCACGATCACGACGTTAATAATGTTCTGCGACCGCGTATTCGTATACTCACCCATGGTCTTTTTATTATTCAAAAGCAGGATCAGAAAGACCAGAGCAGCCGGCAGGAGAGTGACAGCAACTACCTGCACGAACAGGGTAATCAGCACGAGCGGCGCCTTGGGAATCAGTACGACAATCCCTGCTGAAATCAGGAGGAAAAAGTAGAACCCATAGAACCAGGGGGCTTCCTTTATCTTGTAATTGAGGGAGTGGGCCCAGCCAAAAACCTCACCGAAGGCCCAGGAACTAGCCAGCGAGATGCAGATCGCCCCTAAAAATCCCGCATCAAAGAGGCCGATCGCCATGAAAGTACCGATGTACTTGTTGGTCTTCATCAGCATCACCGAGGCCTGCGCTGCATCGTCGATATTGACCCCGTTTAGCACCGTGCCGGTAACAATAATGATAAATATAGCCACGATGCCCGTTAATAGCGAACCCATGAATGTGTCCAGTTTGCCCCAGGGAATGTCTTTTTCCTTCATAGCTTTGTCCACCACAGCGCTCTGCTGGAAAAAGAGCATCCACGGAGCGATGGTGGTACCGATATTGGCCATCAGAAAGAAGAAGAGTTCGTTATTAAAGCCACCGGGAAAATTGGGCACAACTCCTTTGTACATAATGTCCGACAAAGAGGGATGGACCATGAAGGCGCCGGGGATATAAATCAGGTTCAACGCGCAAAAAAGCAGTGTGATTTTTTCCCACGTCCAGTAGCTGCCGTTCAGGATCATGATTGCCATCAGTACACACATCCCTATTACGGTCATGTATGGCGGTATACCGAAGATATTGAGGGCCGCCGTCATGCCGATAAACTCCGTCACCATGGTGAGCCAGTTGACCAACATCAGATCCAGGAGCGAAAACCACCCCCAGAAGGAACCAAATCCCGCGAAGATCGCCTCGGCGTGCCCCCGCTTGGTGACTGCACCCAATCTTACTGTCATCTCCTGGACATAATAGCAGACGGGTATGAGGATTAATATCACCCAGATCAGGCTATAGCCATACTTCGCCCCGGTTGCCGCGTAGGTCGTAATACCGCCTGCGTCGTTATCGGCGATCATGACAATGATACCCGGCCCTGAAATAATAAGGAAAAGTTGAATTGCCTTTAAGATCCTTCGGTATCTATAATACAGCCGTGTGAAAATATTCATTGTTATTCACCTCCTTCCTTAATAGGCAATCCGCAGCCGCATAGAATATACGTTCACCGGGCCGCGGTCACGGTTATATGCCGGGTTCTCGATGTGCTGGAAATCAGGAGATACCTGTACGAACCGGCCGATCTGTATACGATAATAGACTTCGAAAATTTGTTCAAGACCATAATTCAGTGCTCCGTCGCCTAAAAGAAAGCCGATCCCTCCGGCTGCCAGGTAATGCCTATGCGGAGGTGAAATGCCATCCACTGCATATGCTATTCCTGCACGGTCTTCGGTACGCCCCCAATGCATACCACTCACTTGAGCGCCAAGGCTCGCATGCTGATCAACTTCCGTATAGCAAAAACTCTCATTATGACCGTCATTCCAGCCTATACGGCCGAAAATGCCTGTCTCCCCCTCGTCCGCTAATGGCTGTTCAAAGTTCAGACCAACACCATATTTGGTGCGTGCCGGACTCTCATTAGCTTTGACATCAGGGGTCGAAGACGTATCGAATCCTATCGCTAATGCCTGATCATAACTACCCATGCGTCCCTGGTTCAAGTACGTTAGCACGCGTATCACCGTGCCCGATTCATTCGGGTTGAAAGTGAGCTCAAGGTTACTTCCCTGAGCCTTGAAGATCTGTGTGTCGATTGTGTTGCCGTTGGCCTCAGTCGGCATCCCGTATAGGCCCAAGGCCAATCTCCATTTCGGCTTGACTATCGCTGCGACAAACCCATAGCTGTAGCCCCGGGTATCACTTGCTTCATCCCAGGCCGGGTTGTAAATAATATCATAGTTCAAAAACTGGGTGCGCGT
>DMNE01000180.1 GCA_003453735.1 Nitrospiraceae bacterium
GTAAAAGAGTTGACACGGTTGACCGATTTTCATAGAAGATGCTGTGAGCCCTATCGCCGCATTTTATTAGCTCTCGGTGCTGATGATCCAGCATTTTATGGAATCGAAGCTTTTCCATACCTCCCGGTCAGACTCTTCAAGGATTTTGAACTGAAAAGTGTGCGTGACACAGAGGTGATCAGGACACTTACCTCGTCGGGTACGACTTCGCAGAAACCATCAAGAATCTTTTTGGACAAGACTACCTCTCTCTATCAAACAAGGGCGCTGGTTACCATTATGCAGAACTTTATCGGAAAAAAGAGACTTCCTATGATCATAGCGGATTCCCCATCGGTCATCAAAGATAGAAGGACTTTTTCTGCGAGGGGGGCCGGTCTTCTTGGGATGTCGACTTTTGGGCGGGACCATTTTTTTCTCTTGAAGGAGAATATGGATATCGATATCGAAGGAGCCGAAAATTTCCTGACCANNGACCAGACACCGTGATGAAGATATTCTCATCTTCGGCTTTACCTTTATGATTTGGCAGTATCTTTACAAAGGGCTTCTGAACTTCCCAGGGTCGCTCGATCTCCGCAAAGGGATTCTCATACACAGCGGAGGCTGGAAGAAGCTGACCGAAGAGGCTGTTGACGACACTACGTTTAAGACATCCCTGAGAAATTTATGTGGTTTGGTCACGTCGTATAATTTCTATGGAATGGTCGAGCAGATCGGGTCCGTGTTCATGGAGTGCGAATACGGAAGTTTCCATGCACCGAATTTTGCCGATATAGTGATAAGAGATCCCTTCACGTGGCATGCTTTACCATATCTAAAAGAAGGCGTAATCGAGGTGATCTCTGTATTGCCGCACAGCTATCCTGGTCACGTGCTCTTGACGGAAGATATAGGGACCATCGGGGGAGAGGACGATTGTCCGTGTGGCAGATCCGGAAGATATTTTTCTGTAAAGGGAAGACTTGCCGCTGCTGAACTGAGAGGATGTAGTGACACTCATGCATATGATGGAGCGTTGAATGGAATATAAGGTTGTGGCACCATCAATCGGCAAAGTGCCCACCCTCTTAGATAAGAAGGTATTGCTTCCTTTTCATCCAGTTGTATCGGATTTCATCGAAGCCTTATCTAGAGAACTACTGAGCGGTAGCCGATTCAAGGACTTCCCTGAACTCATCGCCATGGCTTATTGGATGCGGAAGGCAAACGTTTTAAAATTCAAGAAAGACTTTGAGCAAAAGAGGATGAACAGATTTTGGATCGGGCGAGGAGTCATTTTTCATCTCGCCCCGTCAAACGTCGATTCCATATTTGTTTATTCCTGGTTTTTGGCGATGCTTGCAGGAAATATCAATATCATCAGAATTTCAAGCAAGACAACCGTGCAGATGGACTTGATCCTCACCACAGTGAACGAGCTATGCAGTGACCAGAGATTCAAGGAAGTGGCAGAAAGATTTGCGATTGTTAGATACGAACATAGTGAAGAGATTACGGGTTATTTCAGCTCTATCTGTGATATGAGAGTCATCTGGGGGGGCGATGAGACCGTCAAGACGATCCGGAAGATACCGTTACGACCGACTGCCTCAGAGTTAACCTTCGCTGACAAGTTCTCTCTTTGCATGATAAAGGCGGGCACTTTCATAAGCCATGCTCGCCNNGTTCGGACAGTTGGCGTGTTCCTCTCCAAGGCTCGTGGTATGGGTCGGCAAAGATCGGGACACTGAGGAAGCGCGCCGGATTTTCTGGGATATGCTGGAAGATAAGGTAATTCGGAAAAGGCCCGAGTTTGCCGCCATTTCTGCAGTGGATAAGTTGGTGGCAGAATACTCAATGGCAATTCTGAGTAACGCTGTAAGTATAGAAAAGAGCAAAACGAGTTTGGTGAATAGGGTGCTTTTGAAGAGTGGTGAAGACCTGAGAAGGGATTTACACTGCGGAGGAGGCCTCTTTTACGAACTGAAGCTCGACACTATCCATCAATTGTGCGACATGATTGTGAGGCAAGACCAAACAGTCAGCACATTTGGTTTTCATGAGGATGAAATAATAGATTTCCTTTGCAGGNNTTTGGGATGGCTATGACCTGCTTAGAGAATTTTGCAGAGAGATAGACTTGTCATTAGGCTATGACGGGTGAGATATATATAATTACCCCGGCTACCCGATTAGCGAACCTCTTGCCCATTACCTGCCTCTGACATCCTCTCTTGAAGAGCCTTTCGAACAAATATCTCCCATCCACCAACACATTTGTACGACTTGCCTAATAAATACCAAGGAGCTTTAAAAGAGTATGCCGCTAGAGTTCTGAGAAAATGTTTGCGGATGGTGGTTTCCACGATTGATGGCCTGCTTTCCAGTATCTGAAAGGCACCACGCTGTTCCTTTGTGAAATAGAACTCCCAAAAAGTCTGGCCAAGATCGTGCATATGTCCANNTAGTTTCATTAAAGGGAACATATACGGCGTGCGTGCGTAAAATATGCCTCCCTCCTCTACACGCTGAAGCAGATCTTGTAACAATGCTCGTGGGTGTGGATAATGCTCTATTACTGCACTTGCTATTACAAATCCATACAGACTACCTATATCGACAAGGGAATCCGCTCTGCTGATCGCAATACGGCTGTCCTGAGGACGCACTATTTTTTTGTTGTAGTCAACTACTGTTATGTTCACCTGCGAACTGCAGAGTTCAATAAGCTTCATGGCTACCAAATGAGAAATAGTCCCATCGCCACCGCCGAAATCCAGAATCGAGACACATGCGTCGCTTCGGTAGCGACGATACATGTCAGCCAGATGTCTGGCTAAACGTATTGGTGCATCGAATGTGATTTGTCCGTCAGAGGCTTGCGACGCTGAGGAATCGTAATAGCCACTGTAGTACTCCGCCAACGCCTCATCTGTAGGCATACGTGAGGCACTCACCGCATGGCAAACATTGCACTCCAGTAACAGAACCTCTGGGGTTTCTTGTAAGGTGAATACGTTTTGTCGGTTCCTACTACTACAGAAGGGGCATCTGAAATCGGGCTGTTCCAGCTTGCTCTCATCCAGATGCAATGATCTATGAAATACTGTTGTATTAGCGTGTGTTGTATTTATCCGCATTCCACTTCTCCATTGGGATTGTATCTCGCTAACGATTTTATTAACTAGATGTCAGGGAAAACCTACCTTATTGATATCAATCTGTAATACAGCATCCCAGCGCACTTTTTAAAAATCATTCTTACAGGAAGCGCAGCATGACAGGTGACTTTGCCTTTGTGTTCTACGTTGGATATCCGCTTCCCGAATGTCATTACATTGCAGCATTAATGTTTAATATGCTTATCCGCTTGACTGAAATAAAGCTATACAAGTATGATACCACATTTCAATTATGGAGATGTGGCTATGGGTATTTTGTCGGTGTGGCATCACCAGCCGTACCAAGGAACAAGCTGACGCACAGCGTATTCTCAAAACTAATCGTGCTCACTGGAGCATCGAAAACAGCTGCCATTACATCATTGACTGGAGTTATGATGAGGACCGCGGTTCGTATACGAACCGGCTGGCCCAGAAAACACATCCCGTCTGAGACACTTCGCCGTTGGAATTATTAAGTCTAATGGTATCTCCAATGTGTCACAGAAGATCGGGCAACTCACGCAGAACATCCGGCTGGTCCTCGACTACTTACGTATGACAGAAAACTCTTACGCCGTCAACCCGAAATGAGCCTGAACGACGGGAGACCAAATTTACCGTGCCCCTGGGCGACATCGATCTTGACTTTTTCGCCTCGCATAAGATTAAATGTATAGATGCGAAAGCCGTTTTTAGCAGCTAATTGGAAGATGAACAAAACCATACCGGAAGCACTGGATTTCGTTCAGGCTTTTTTGCCTTCTGTTGCCGGCATCCATGATGCAGATATTGTTATAGCTCCCCCCTTTACCGCGCTCTTTGCCGTAGCAGAAAGGCTGACAGGAACAAATGTGAAGCTGGCGGCCCAGAATGTCTTCTACGAGGGAAGAGGCGCTTTCACCGGCGAAGTATCGCCCCTCATGGCGAAGGACGCAGGGTGCACATGTGTCATAATCGGTCACTCGGAGAGAAGGCAATACTTTCATGAGACTGATGAGATTGTGAATAAAAAACTCCAGATTTCTCAAAAGGCTGGACTTCAGATTATCCTCTGCATCGGCGAATCGCTGAACGTACGGGAGGCTGGAAAGACCTATGATGTACTGGGCTCGCAAATCCTGAACGGCCTTAAGGATATTAGTGCTCGCAATCTGGTAATCGCCTATGAACCTATCTGGGCAATCGGCACCGGCAAAACAGCGACGCCTGAACAGGCTCAGGAAGCGCATAACTATATCAGAAGCTCGTTAAGAAAGATATACCGCGATGCGGCCGATTCCATCCAGCTCCTGTACGGAGGAAGTGTGACACCGGAAAACATCGACAGCCTTATGGCCTGTCCCGACGTTGATGGTGCGCTAGTCGGAGGCGCAAGCCTCAAGCCTGACAGTTTTGAGAAGATCATTAAGTTTAAGAGGGGTATGCAATGACAACATTTCTTTTGATAATCCACAGTATCGTCTGTTTCTTCCTAATATTTATTGTTCTTATACAGAGCAGCAAAGGCGCTGAAATGGGTGCTGCTTTTGGTGGTTCGAGCCAGACACTGTTTGGAAGCCGTGGAGCGGCTACTTTCCTTTCAAAACTTACCACGATTTCCGCTGTGGTGTTCATGGTGACATCCCTTCTCCTTGCTGTTGTCTCTACGAAAGGCGGGTCTGTCATTAAAAAGACATTCCCGATAGAGCAGAGAACCCAGCAGAGACCTTTACAGACTGTTCCGCAGCAAGGACCGCTTCAGGCCCCCGCGCAGCAGGTTCCAGCCCAGCCTGCCCAACAGAGTCCTCAGCCCGCAAAATAGAAGGTAGAAAGTTCTCCAGGCGTCTTTTATCGACAATGTCGTGAC
>DMNE01000460.1 GCA_003453735.1 Nitrospiraceae bacterium
TCGCCTGACAAGCACATAGAGCATTAAGGCTGTTAATAAAACGTAGCAACACCCTTTGACCATGGCCAGCTTGGTCATCACCGATGGATCCCGTACAACCAAGCCGAGCGCGGCGTCAGAAAACAAAATCCAAAGTATCCCGACTGCGAAGTAAATAACGGTGATTTTAATGGAAATAGAGACTTCAGGTGAAAATTTAGTTTTTGAGAAAAGATTTACCATAGGTTTGACTGCCTTCGGATCGTTGATCCATCCCGTTGTGTTCCCGCTACTGAACTCCGGTCGATCCGATCCCGGTGCCTTCAAAGTCTTCAACGCTAAAGACCCCAGAGAGCTTGTCAGGACCGGCACAATGGGGTCTCGGACGCTGCTGCTTCAAAAACCAGTGCCGGCTGTTTGACATAAGAACTTCAATTGATAGGCGGTACTTCCCAATTTTTAGCTGGTACTGACGATTCCTCAGAACAGAAATATATCATTCAATTTCAATGCCAGTAAGATCAACCATACGTGGAGGCCCTTGGATGTCAATAAATAAGTTGAATTGGGCAAAAAACGATTAACTTCCCCCTCTGGCAAAATCTCAGAATCATACTGAATTATAAAGTATTCTGACAGTACGATCAAAGTATTCTAAGTAAATTCTCAATCCTTGTGGCTGTGCGGTGAGATCCATCGGACCAATGCGCTATTACGTACGAGGCATAATGACCGCATCTCCATTATTTCTTTCCATACCGGCCATCTGTGGTGTCAAGAAATAGCCGATTCCTGCGCTATTTAACAAAAGCACCATATTTAACGAAATCTACTTACCATTCATGACGAACTGTGCATGACTGTTCACTCCACGCACACGGAAACCCCGAGCGCAAGCCAAGTGGCATGAATATGGCTGTAGGCGCGTACGGAGGTTGCATGCATAAGCTTCCCTCCTCCTAGCTGCCGAGACCCAACCAGGATCACGCTCCATTCAGCACGCAACCTCACCGGTATAAGAGAGCGGGGAGGGCTTTTCCGGACTCCCCTCCGCCCAGGATTGGAATAACCCAGGAGATCACGTGCGGAAAATGGAAGGAGGGCATTTTGAAGTTGCGCGTTTCTTTGCTTTGTATCCTGGTTCCAGTCCTTCTTGAGATCACTAACTCATCGAATGGCCGACGACAGGAAAGAGCACTGGTTCTGATGTGAGGAAATTCGTTCATTCTAATTTTGTACAGAAGATTCTGAATCGCCAGTCGATCCTCTTCATTTCCTTAAAAGGAGGTCAAAGATCATGCCTTGGACAATGAATGTCAATCCGTTCGGATACCTGACGGTATCGACCCTGAATGCCGCTGTTCGAATCCTTTTTATCTTTCTTGCCCTTGCCGTTTTAAGAATGAAGGGCCACCGGACGGCAATCGTCGCCCCCGCAATCAGATCTGTGTTCAGCACACGGTCGAGCTTTTTTCTGAAATGCTGGAGCAGGGTTGCCGGTCGATGCCTGAATGTCGGTGCGTACCCACTTAAGGAGTATTCGTGCGCAGGGGATGCTGGGAAATTCGATAGACTCTGGAGGGAAAAAACAGTGCTGTTGCAATTGAAAAAAAATAGGTTTCTCTTAAAACCGTTGATCGTTTTGATGCTGCTCATCGTTCCACGATTAACATACGCCGCTGCCCCTATGGAGGTCATACAGACCAAGACGGATAAGGTACTTGCAATTTTGCACCAGTCTAAATCCGGCCCGTCGCGCCCAGTGGGAGAAAGAGAAGGTGAGATCCTCGATGTCGTGAGTAGCTATTTCAATTTGGATGAAATGGCGAAAAGAGCTTTGGGACATCCCTGGGAACAACAATCTCCTGAGAACCGTCAGGAGTTCGCTCGACTCTTCAAGAAGCTTCTTTTCAATACGTACGTCGACCGGATGGAGAAATACCACGATGAACGGGTCTTCTACGATAACCAAAAACTCGACGATGACTTTGCCGTTGTCAAGACCCACTTTCTTTCTCGCAACGACAACATCTCGATCGACTATAAGTTGCACAATGAACAGGGACAATGGAAAGTATATGACGTAGTGGTTGAGGGAATCAGCTATGTCGATAACTACCGAGATCAGATCGCTTCGATTCTGGCCAATCAGTCTTTTGATTCCCTGCTCAATTTGCTTCGCCAGAAAGTCGAGCGTGCCGGTTAGGGGTTATAAAGAAAGGTGGATAAGACACGTTTTCTGGTTGTTTACCACTGCTACTTTGGCCCCGCTTCTGTTCATTGGTACGACTTTAAAGGAAACAACAACTGGCGACTGATATGCATTAGTTCCAGGAAAGGGGAATAATTATGTTGGCATACTGGGGACGCTGGGTGTACTGCTTTCGTTGGTGGGTATTGATTATTTCAGGGCTTTCCCTTGTGCCTGCTGCCTGGTTGATGAGCCGAGGGGGGCACCTCGAGTCTGCGATAATCCCGGCACACACCGACTCCGCACAAGCCCTCGATCTGATGAAAAGCGAGCTTCCTCCCAGCCTTCCATACTTTGGCCTGATTTTTCGAAGCTCGTCTCTGCCTGCCACTGATCCGAGATTCATGGCTGAGATCGAACGCGCAGTAGCCCCACTGCGCAATGACCCGCNNCGTCGCATCCGTCAGCACCGCCTATGATGAGCCTGCGGTGGATTCCCGATCCATTTCCCACGATGGACGAAGCATGATCGTCAAAGTGGAGATCAGAGATTATACCGCTGACCAGACGAC
>DMNE01000015.1 GCA_003453735.1 Nitrospiraceae bacterium
CTAACTGACTATCATTTAGGGCTTCACAATCTACATAGCAGGTGAACTCTGGAGCGCAGGACTGCCTTATTCACATATGAGAGGCTGTGCATAGTTCGGGACAAAACTATCTTTTCCGAGGAATAGGGCTATTGAACGTTGAATGCCAAAAATAACCCACACCGCCGGCCATCGCGTTGGAAGCGCAGGATGATAAATGGCGGGAATTTTCGTTTCGATTGCGGGGCGCATGTCAACGGGGCAAAGTCTTGCGGAGTTGCGTCGCTCCATAACTGTGGAGTATCAGGTGAAAGAAGAATTGAGTTTCACTTTGTGACGCCTGCTTGCCAAACTCCGCCACAGCGACGTGTTAGGCCAAGCTTTTGTCTCACGTCAACCCTTGCTCTGAATAAAGCGTCCATCCCTGTAAATCAGCCTCCCTAATCGCCAGTTTGACTATACTTCGCGACGCCTCAGATTTTTTTAAAGTGTTGAGTAAGAAGAGTAACATCCATTGAGAGCGACCGTGTCAAGCGAAAAAACGCTGCCTTTAGTCTTTTTCTGCTAAGACCATAAAAGTTATAAGGCGTAGACTTGAAGAAGGGAGAGAACTTCAGCTTTCTGGGATTTGACTTCCACAGGGTGAGAACACGGAGTGGCAAATGGGGCGTGCTCTCTATTCCGAGAATGAAGGCGCGGACAAATCTCCTTCATAATCTCAAGGAGGTTTTCCAGCGCTTCATCTCGCAACCTGTAGAGCGCGTGATAGCTATTATCAACCCAAAGCTCCGAGGCTGGGTAAACTACTTTCGGATAGGTCAATCCAGCAGGTGTTTTCAGTACATCAAGGATTGGGTAGAGAAGAAGATTCGACGGCATCTTATGAGAGCCCGGAATCGAAGTGGCTTTGGCTGGAACAGGTGGAGTAGAGCTTGGTTTTACCAGAATCTCGGACTCTATGCCGATTACAAGGTGAGACCACAGAAACTCGAAAGCGCTGCCAGTCGATAGGCATCATAACCCTTGGGGTGAAGACAAAAGGAAAGCGCAGTGCGGGAAAACCGCACGCTGCGTTTGACGAGGCAGGAATTGGAGACGTGGGATGGTTGAGATATCGTGACACTCGCAACCGAAAGGGCGAGACACAGGGAACACAAATATCGACCTAACCCGGCGCGCCAGTTCTCGACCCTACCTGCGAGGGACTGGGGGTGAGACTCCCCCGCGCTACTCGACTAAACACATTTGCCGCCAAGTCAAATTCGCGAGTTTCATGTCGAAAGACGCATCCGGAGATCAGTCGAGCGTTCTCATTAACTGAACGCTTCAGCGGGGATTGCTGATTCCTCCGTGCTGATTATGAACGACAAATCTCAATTTTACGCATTGTGACGGCTAGAAGCGCAGCCTGACATCGCAACATTTTGAGGGATGCACTGTGTTACGTTCCACTCAGGGTATGGTAAAATAACATGCATTTATTCAATAACGATAGGCGCAATCCTTGTTGAGGTGTGTAAATGAAAGATGAACTTCAATTAAAAGGACAAACTCTTGAAGCACTTAAGGCGACCGAACAGAAATATAGAGAATTATTCAACAATACAAATGATGGTATCTTTTTACATGAACTTGAAGAGGACGGAAGTCCCGGAAAGGTCATTGAAGTAAATGACAGAGCTTGCAAGATGACCGGTTATAGCAGGGATGAATTGCTTGCCTTAACACCCATGGACCTTGATGGGACACCACCCGATGCTGTAAGAAAAATAGTACAGGAAATGCTGTCAAAAGGACGGGTTATCTTTGAGACAATCATGATTGCAAAAAACAAAGATACGATACCGATAGAGATAAGCAATCACATTTTTTTGCTTAATGGGAGAAACACGGTTTCATCAATTGTCAGAGACATCACCGAACGAAAAAGGGCGCAGGAAACGTTAAGGGAACAGAAAAGATTCGCAGAAAGTTTGATAGAAAATTCAGCAGTGGCAACCCTTGTGCTGAACCCTCAACATGAAGTTGTTTTCTGGAACAAGGCATGCGAAGAACTGACGGGGATACCGGCGTCCAAAATGATTGGTACTCAGGATCAATGGAAGCCGTTCTATGCCCGGAAACGGCAAATCCTGGCAGACATAATCATTGACGGTAATTTAGAGGACCTGCCTGCCTTATACAGCTCATATGAGCGGCCTGTTTTATTAAAGGATGGGTTACATTCAGAAGGCTGGTATCCGAACCTAAACGGGCAGGACAGATATATTATCTTTGATGCCGCGCCGATTTATAACGCCCGGGGGGAACTGACTGTTGTTATTGAAACACTGCAAGATATCACTGAGCGTAAAAAGGCAGAGGAAGAGTTGAAACTGTTCAGAAGCCAGATTGATCAGGCTAATGACGCAATCGCTGTTGTTGACTCTGAAACAGGCCGTTTTTTGGACGTAAATATCAAGGCATGCAGCAATCTCGGATACGGCAGGGAAGAACTCCTTAAACTTGCTGCTTGGGATATCGACGATATCGTTATACTTAACAGGTTTTCATGGAAGGTTCATGTCGATGACATCAAGAATAANNACATGGTCTTGGAGGGTAGGAGCAAACGAAAAGATGGCACGACCTATCCTGTTGAGGTGAACGCTAATTATATTTCTCTTGAGAAAAGAGGTTATATGATTGCGGTGATACGTGATATCACCGAACGAAAGAGACTGCAGGATGTAATTGCTTCAGGCAAGAAGGAATGGGAAGAANNNNTTTGACATAATTAATGATGCAATAGCTATACTTGATAAGGATTTTACTATCATACGAGTGAATAAAGCCGCCCAAAAAATGCTTGGATTGTCATTCAGAGAAATTATAGGACAGAAGTGTCATCAATTGTATCATGGGTCAGATTCTCCCC
>DMNE01000014.1 GCA_003453735.1 Nitrospiraceae bacterium
TGTCGTCCATATGTATAATTGTATATTATAATGCACCTTTATTCAACTTAAAGCTAGCGCCTAACTCTTCTGCAGTTCCGTGACGGGCGGCATGAATATTTGTTTCACCTTTTGCCGAGCGGGTCATTAAAATAAAACCGAAGAAGCATAATCCTCATGCTTTTGCAGAAACCGACTATGTTTAGTCTTTACGCTGTCCCTCGATGACCAGATAGACGTCTTTCTTAATGAAGTAGGCATCCGTAATCTGAAGTTTTTCAGATCTTTCTAAATGACTAAGGGTGTTCCGGTCAAAGCGTGCTCCGTAGACCTTCTCGATGAATCCTGTCAACAATTCCTGGCGCCTTCTCAGCCGCGAATTTTTCGAGTAGACCATTTCGAGGAGCCTGAAGCGGCCGCCGGGTTTCAGAACTCGCTCGAATTGATTGATGGCGAGCGGCTGAAGATGATCGGGCATGACGCAGCAGAGAAATGTGGAAACAAGCCAGTCGAAATGATTTGACGGAATGGACTGCATGATGGTGGCATCCTCCTGCCGAAGATCGATATTGCAGAGAGCAGCCTTGCCCCTCTTCATCGCTCTCGTGATCATCTCCAGACAGATGTCAATGCCGATGAGATTTACGTCCGAAGGATAATGCCTTAGATTGCGTCCGCTGCCGACACCGGCTTCGAGCACTTCTCCACGTACATCTTTCAGGAGCACCGACCTCCAGTGTCGGTACTGCCGCTCCCAGGGATAATCGAGGATATCGTAGAACCATGCGGTAATGTTGTATTTAGCCTGAAGAAGCCGGTTGTCTTCATGGATCGCGCCCAACGAAGCAGTCATAAAAGAAGTGTCCTCATAGGGATAATCTATCTCTCTGTTTTTTATTATAGCAGTTATCGATGGAAATAGTCCTCCGAGGAGACAAGGCAGCTGGTACCACGTTCCTTATATGGTAATCCAGACCACCTTTGCCCGATTATGCCACACGCACCCGGCACTGATTCTTTGGTTCCACAAGAATAGTCAAATTATTGTGCATTTGCATGCACAAACTCCTTCCTGTTATCCTCCTCTGTGAACCTGATATAATCTTATTAATTTTGATAATTTTCGGGAATGATTCATTTTCGAACTAAGGAAATAGGAAACCTTTGTGGGAGTTGCACTCTCCGTTTTATTATATGAACCATATTCATAGTCTTGGTAGGAGCAAAATGAAAATCTTTATTAGGAACTATTTGCCTGTTTTTCTGATTGCTTTAGGCGTAAGGGTTTTCGTATGGCTCCTCATCATCGATCATCCCGAGCGGGCGTTAGACAATGATTCAGCGCTCTATATCAGCTTAGCCCAGAACTTGCTTGCTCTTCATATTTTTCCGAGTATCCTTAGGACACCAATTTATCCTCTTTTTATTGCCGCTACCTCTGACATTTCAGTGAATGTTCTCCCAGGGGTGCTCATTTCCCAATGTGTGTTAGACAGCTTAACGGCCGCTGCCGTTACTCTAATTTTCTTTAGGGTTTTTGAGAATAATAGATATTCACAAGTGGCGGGATTAACATATGCTTTCAATCCCTTTGCGGTCTACTACGCCAACATGATTCTTACCGAAACACTTTTCACGTTCCTGTTCGTCCTTATGTTCTGTTTCTTGGTCTTTTTTTTTCGCACACAGAAAAGTATTTACCTTGCAAGTTCATCGATCATGCTTGGACTGTCAACACTCTGCAGGCCCATCGCGTTATATATTCCTCTATTGATTTTGCCAGGCCTTTTTTTTGTAGTGAAGCATCTGAAGAAAAAAATTATATTCTGTGCTCTCTTTATATTGTGTTTTTTTGCCGTGGTCGTTCCGTGGCATCTGAGGAACTATAACCGTGATCACAGGTTCATACTGTCTACCATAGATGAAAGTAATTATTTCATCTCCTTTGCTCCTGAAGTCTTGATGATCGAGAATAACCCTCTTTCGGCACTTCAAGTCAGAATTAATGAGCCAATTGAACATTACCGAAATCTCTTGTGGAGCGAAGTTAAGAGCAGATATGGCTGGCGCGAAAAGAGTCCCTTTGAAGTAATGAACGATGCTCAGCGCGTCGCTCTATTACGGGAAGAGGGGGAAAAAGTTATTTTACAAAGACCTCTGATCTTCTTGGCATCACATACTGTTAACATATTGCGCACGTTATGCCCCTATTATCCGCCTTTTTCGAAATTGACTGGCCACGATTCCAGGTTACTTCCAATCCTATCGTTTACGATTGATCTTTTGACTATGGTATGTTTTGTGTTAGGAACTTTCCTGTCTTTACGAGGAGAGTGGCTTTTGAAATCAAATAGAGTTTTGATGTGTATTATGATAGCCATTATATTCTATTTCTCTTTCATCCCGGGAATTGTCGGATACCCTCGGTTCCGAATACCAATATTACCCTATATCTGCATTTTATCTTCGATGGGCTTCAGGAAGGTACTTCAACTTGCACATATTAGTGGTCAAGACTGATTGCAAACAACCGGTTGAGAGGGTAAACGGCTGCCAGATAGATCTATCCTTCGGATTTGAGCATCATCTTATCAGGGGGCAAGGAAAAGATGACCTTGAGAGTTGGCTTAGCGCTCCTGGTTATGTTGTCGATGGCTTTGGCAAGGATAAAAAGAGATCGAGAGAAAAACATGAGGTCTCGGATAAAATGGGCTACCTGAACGAATAGTTTTGGCAGCTCCTCAAAAGATACCTAGATGGTCGCATCTATGATTGTAGGAAATGAGGTCAAAAACGACACGATGAGACAAAAGAGGCTCGAAGAATGAGAAATCAGCATCTTCTCGATCCGGCTGTGCAGCGTGCCCCGGCGTCACGGCTTCCAAATGCTATGTCTCGAATCCCTCAAAAAAAAAGATGTAGACGGTCCGGATTCTCTTTGTCTTCTCGATAAGCGGGTGCATCGTGTTCTCACGCGTAAAAAACGCAAAAACATGATAAACTATCGGTGAGGATTTTCATACGCCTTTTTTATAGGTTCCACTTGGATAATAATAAATTCTTTTTTTTGAGGTGAAACAACATGCAAAACGTCGTGACAACAACCATTGAAAACTTAGCATTAAAGCATGATAGGATACCGGCAGCTCTCGTTAGGGAGAAGAACATTAAGCTGGGCCTTCGAAATGAAGATGGCACAGGGGTCTTCGTAGGAATAACAAGCAAAGGACAGGTGATCGGATACAAGAAAGAAATCCAGGGGGACGGGACCGAAAAGAAGGTAGACCTCGATGGTGAATTATATTACTGCGGTTATAACATAAAAGAGCTTGTCAGACAGCAACAGGAAGAGGGAAGATTCGGGTTTGAAGAAACAACGTACCTCTTGCTTACAGGAGAACTTCCAAACCAAAAGCACCTTGACATTTTCGCAGAAGAACTTGCGCAGCGAAGACATCTTCCGAAAGAAGCCAAAAAAATAATCCTGAACAGACCACCCCATGATGACCAGATGGGTTCTCTTCACACAATCGTATCCGCAATGCACTTATTTGATGAGGATCCTAACTCCACAGACATAAAAGATCTTGCAAGGCAGTGCATCGACCTGGTGGCAAAGTTTCCCACAATAGTCGCATACAACTATCTGGCGTCGACGGGACAACGGAAAAAGATGCCCGCACTCAGAGAGCCGCGAGATGATTACCACCACGCAGAGAACTTTCTTTACATGCTGAAGGGCAAAAAACCAGACAGGCTTACTGCAAACTTATTCGATATGATGCTTGTCCTTCACGCTGAACACGGTGGCGGTAACAACTCAACATTCACTGTTAGGGCCGTGTCCTCCTCTGGTGCGAACAGCTACATGGCTATATGCTCGGGAATAGCATCGCTTTCGGGACGCCTGCATGGGGGTGCTAATGAAGCGGTTGAAAGCATGATGGAAAACGTAAAGGCCCACGTGAAGGACTGGGATGATGACTGTGAAGTCTCAAGCTATCTTGAAAAAATACTCGATAAGAAGGCTAATGACAAAACAGGGAAGATATACGGAATAGGGCACTCCGTATACACCAAATCAGACCCAAGGGCACTGATACTGGAGCTGAAAGCGGAAGAAATAGCAACCAAAAATGGTATGGGGAAAGAGTTTAAGCTTTACAAGAAGGTTGCCGTGCTGGCACCAAGAATAGTTAAAGAGAAAAAAGGAAAAGTGGCATCACCGAACATCGACTTTTATTCAGGATTCGTATACCGCTCTATGGGCATACCTAAGGAGCTCTTTACGCCTATCTTTGCCATGGCGAGAGTAGCGGGATGGTCAGCCCACAGGATAGAAGAGATCATCCAGGGAAAGCTGATGAGACCGTCGTATTACTCGTCATTACCGGGGCTCAGAAGGAACTTCGTGCCTCTCGCGCTCAGATAGGCATCCTTAAAGATTAGAAGCTCTTGTGCTTGGGAGCACACTTAGGGATTTTTAACCGCTTTCTTCGTCTTGCATTCATATGATTGCGGACTTCCCCTCCACGTCCGCAAAAGCGGAGACCAGCCAGAGATGTGGCTTTCGTATAAGCGTTATTCTTCTGCGAAGTTGCAGCAAGATTTCAGAATGCGGAATGTGAAGATTCCGTTAACTGAACATTGGCAATGAGCCCTTTCGCACTTCACGCGAAACGGTAGTTGTCCCAGGGCCTCAGTGCCTATTTTTGTATGGTACGAGTACGAAAGGCTTATGGTAAAATAGTTTAATTCCTTCTCCCTTTTATGCCCTTGGAAGCACGGACATGCAAGGATTTGGGAAAATCTGGCAAGTCTAGGGCGTGGTTGAGTCAAACTACTAGTCCGCAGCTCGGGGATTCGAATGCCGCAGGCTCGCCACTGAAAGGTAGTGAACGGCGATAAGCCTTTCGCGATTCGTGGATAGAAAAGAACAGGACGTCTTTTTCATGAGGCTGGCCTTGGAAGAGGCCAGCCTCGCTTTTTCTGAAGGCGAGGTGCCGGTTGGTGCTGTGCTAGTGAATATCGACGGCACTTTTCTTTCAAGAGCTCATAACAAGAGGGAAAATCTTCATGATCCAACTGCCCACGCTGAGATCATTGCGTTAAGGGATGGTGCAACAATTGTGCATAATTGGCGGTTGAGCGGAACCACGTTGTACGTGACTAAAGAGCCTTGCATTATGTGTGCAGGCACAATGATTAACGCAAGGATCGGCAGACTAGTGTACGGCTGCAACGATTCAAAAGGAGGAGCCGTTAACAGCCTCTACTCGTTGCTAACCGATAAAAGGCTTAACCATCAGGTTGACGTTGTTTCAGGAGTTCTTGAAAAAGAATGTGCTTTGATACTAAAGAGGTTCTTCGAAGATCGGAGGTAATGTTCGCTCTGTCCGTATTCCTTAATGGAACTGTTTTCGTTTAAAATAGTTGCGATTCAAGAATTCGCTTTTTATGGAGAGGTGCCAGAGTGGTTGAATGGGACGGTCTCGAAAACCGTTGTGGGATTATATCTCACCCAGGGTTCGAATCCCTGCCTCTCCGCCAGATTAGCTGCTTTGCCGGATGCTAATAAGCGATGTCTTTAGAAACTGCCCTGAAACAACCAATCCTTATCAGAGAGTTGGCTCCTCGCGGAAGATCACAACGATTTTCTTCCCGATACCAATACTTCTTGCTCTCATTATTGACTTTTTTAATGTCTCTGCGATACCCTGTCGAAATTATGAAAGCTCTCATCCAGAGGGTTTCAGAGGCATCTGTGCGTGTGGACGCCGAAGTCCGGGGAAAAATTGATAAGGGCATATTGCTTTTCCTGGGTATCGAAAAAGGCGATGGATTAAAGGATATAGAGTACCTGGTCAGGAAGATAACACTTCTCAGGATATTTGAAGACCGAGAAGGCAAGATGAACCTCTCAGTGAGGGACATTCAAGGGAGTATTTTAGTAATCTCGCAATTTACCCTCTTGGCAGACTGTGGAAAAGGCAATCGTCCTTCCTTTGACAATGCGGAGACTCCTGATACGGCAAAAGAACTCTATGCAATCTTCATCGGAAAACTCAGAGAGTCCGGAATCCATTTGTCTACCGGAAGCTTTGGCGCGTATATGAAGGTAAGCCTAGTCAATGATGGACCGGTGACCTTTCTTCTGGATTCACGAAGGTAGACTATCGTGCTGCTAAGGGATTCACGGCCCTTGTCTATCCAACTGTTCTATTTATGATCGCAGGACTGAAGGCCGCCGATGATTAAACTGATTATGCATTCGGATGATTTCGGACTGCATGCGCAGATAAATCAGGCCGTTATCGACGCTGCCAGTAAAGGAGTGCTCAGTAGCGCCAGTTGGATGGCCAACGGCCTCGCGGCGGAGGAGGCCTTAGAGGCTGCGACGGCAATCCCTAGTTTGGGCATAGGCATTCACTTAAATATCGTGCGCGGCAGGCCGCTCTCAGACCCAGCCGAGATTCCCAGCCTGGTTGACGCCCGGGGCCGGTTCTTTAACTCAGTTGGTACACTGCTTCGGAAATCATATTTGGGCCAACTGCGCGATGAGGACATTCATGTGGAGTACCGCCGCCAAGTTCGGCGCATGATCGGAAAGGGACTGGTGCCAACCCATTTTGACGGCGAAAAACATACCCATATCATCCTGCCAGGCAGCCGACGCGCGGTGGAAAAGCTCAGGAAAGAATTTGACGTGCAGAAAGTGCGAACCATCAGTGAACGCAAGCTGCACACCATGCTTGCAGCCGATGGAGTCTCAATGAGCACTAGCATTCGGCAACATCTGAAGCTCATCTTCCTCGAGCATGCCTCAAGCCAAGCACGAAAGTGCTGGAAAAATATGAAAACCCCCGATCTCTTCTTCGGAGTGCTCTCCAGCAGCCGATTGAATTCAGCCGAAGGACTTGAAGCCCTCAGAGCCATCCTATCCCTCAAGATCAGCGCTAGTGTAGAGTGGATGCTGCACCCCGGATACTGTGACGGCTTGGCCAGACCGGACTTTATATCCGAGTTTGGATCATTTTTTCTATTGGATGCTAGGGCAAAAGAAGCCGAATTTCTCCTGTCGGATCAGGTGCAGGAAGAAATTGCCAGGAACCGGGATAAGCTGATATCATATAGAGACCTATGATCAGGCTCATTTCAATTATCGCACCCATGTACAACGAACAGGAGAATGTCAGCCCCTTTCTACAGGCTCTGCGCGAGACGATGGAAGCCGCCCAACTGCCATTTGAAGTTGTTCTGGTGGACGACGGCAGCCGGGACGACACCTTTCAGGCCATCAAGGAAGAAGCCGCCCGCGACAGCCGTGTCAAAGGACTTTCCTTCAGACGCAATTTCGGCCAGACAACTGCAATTCGAGCAGGCTTCGACTACGTCACCGGAGACATTTCCATAACCATGGATGGCGATCTACAGCACAGCCCAGAGTATATTCCCCAGTTCGTCCAAAAGATCGAAGAAGGATATGACCTGGTATGCAGCTACCGAGTTAAGAGAAGCGACGGGTTTTTGCGCCGTTTCCCTTCCAAAGTGGCAAATATCCTCGCACGGAGGCTCTCAACAGTGAAAGTAAGAGATTTTGGATCGACGTATCGCGCCTACCGTACAGACGTTATTAGAGACATCCCAATCTACGGAGAGATGCATCGTTTCATCCCGGTCTTTGTGAACATGGTCAGTAGCCGCATTACAGAGATCCCAGTGCCGGTGAAGCCCAGATTGCACGGCAGGTCCAAATACGGGCTGGGACGAACCTTTCGCGTAATTTCGGATTTGCTGGTGCTTCTTTTCTTTTCCGGGTTTTTCAGCAGGCCGAGTCACATTTTCGGGTACATTGCCTTGATGCTCGGCCTTCCGGGCTTTGCCATTCTGAGTTGGCTCGGTACAAGAAAATTATTGTGGAGTATACCGATCATGCTGAATGGCCCCCTGTTCATGCTGGGTGTGCTGTTGTGCTTGGTGGCGGTGCAGCTCTTTACCACGGGTATCGTCTGCGAGTACCTGGTGCGAATTTACTATAACGATGCACGAAAGTCATACAGCCTGGCGGACACAACTATGGAAAGCAATGCGGCAACAGAGGATACCCCAGCACATACCGCAAAGCTGGCTCGGGGTGCCAGAAAAAAAATCGCGACCATGCCCTGATGGGAAACATACTGTTGTCATCAAGTATTGAATCATAACAAATTCTCTTTTCACTACCCATCCGTCTTAAGCACTTCAGACGTTGAAAATATGCTTGGATAGTCATAGAATAAGGCATGGACAAGACGACCAAATCAGAACTTATCACCGATGACATCAAAAAGGTTCTTAAGGATACCTTNNAACGATGTGTTTAACGATACGCTTATCGGACTTGTAAAGGCGCTTTCCGAGGTCACCAGAAAGATCAAGCCGGCTTTTTACACCATTGGCGATGAGCAGTCCAAGAAAAGGGGCATTACGAACTCCCCGACCCTCCTCGTAGCCCCTGATAGATATAAAATACGATTTACCGGCGCGCCCCTGGGCGAGGAAGGCCGGTCCCTTATCATGGCCATATTGATGGCCTCGACCGGCAGCGTCGTAATCTCAGAGAATTCGCTGAGGAGGCTTATGGAACTTGATACTAGGCGTGAGGTTCAGGTCTTCGTGAGCCCTACCTGCCCTTACTGCCCCCAGGAAGTTGTTTATGCTTTATCTGCCGCAATAGCCCGGAACGATCTTGTATCTGCCGAGGTCATCGAGATATTCGAAAACCGAGATATTGCGGAAAAGTTCGGGATCATATCTGTTNNCATCAACGGTATCCTTACTTCACCCGGTGCAGAACCCGAGGAGCTCTTTATTGAATCTCTCTTGACCCTTAAACGTCCTGAGATCGTGCCGACAGAGGTTTCTGATGTGCCGGTCGAAAAGGATCTCGTGATAGTCGGTGCAGGGCCCGCGGGAATGACTGCCGGGATATATGCGGAACGAGCCGGTCTCAAGACCGTGGTGCTCGAAAGAGAGAACATTGGCGGGCAGGTTACCATAACCCCTGAGGTCGAAAACTATCCTGGATTTACGAGGATCCCCGGCAAGACCCTCGTCGATATGATAGCGCAACAGGCAGCACAGTATACCGAGATCCATCTTTCGGAAGAGATAAAAGAGATAGAAAAGACCGATGACAGGTTCCAGGTCAAAACAAACTGGGCAATCTACAAAGCAAGGGGGATTATTATCGCGTCGGGAGTGAGCAACAAGAGGTTGGACGTGCCTGGAGAAAACAGGCTTTATGGCAAGGGTGTGAGTTATTGTGCGGAATGTGACGGGTACTTTTTCAAGGACGGCAAGCAGGTGATCGTTGTGGGCGGAGGCAACACGGCAGCCACCTATGCCCTGTATCTTCACACCCTCGGAGCAAAAGTTACCCTCGTGCACAGAAGAGCTGCATTGAGATGCGAGATCAGACTGCAGGAGAGTATGTCCCGAGAGGGGATAGAAATTCTTTGGCACAGCGAGGTGAGAGAGATTCTCGGCGATAAGTTGGTCAAGGCGGTCAAGATCGAAGACACGCTACAGAAGACGGTCAGGGAAATCCCTGCAGAAGGCGTGTTCATCGCTATCGGTTACATTCCCAATAACGAGATCGCTAAAATGCTCACGTTGGAGGTTGACGAGGAAGGATATATCAAGGTCGACAGGAAGCAGAGGACATCTATGCCCATGGTGTATGCGGCCGGAGATATCACCGGCGGTGTCAAGCAGATTGTTGTCGCTGTATCAGAAGGTTCCCTTGCCGCTCTAACGGCCTTTGAAGATATAGAAATTCCGTACTGGATTGAAGCAAAACTATAGACCGCTACTCGCAGGATTCCTTCGTGCATTCAATAACTTCAAAGGCGAGGAGGATTCTCTTTTCCCTATCCATTCGCTCTGAAGGACAGGCTATGCATTTTGCAGTACGAAGCATCTGCTCTGCGTGAGCCCTGGCCGGTATCGAATGCAGTCCCTCAGCGAGAAGCTTCCCTGTCATGACATCGAGCAACCGAGCGCGAGAGCCGTCAGTTACCATAGCATAGGGAATCTGGCAGGTATCCACAACCCTCGCAAAGGCCACAAGATGCCGCTCCCTTGATTCCAGGGCACCCGGAGAACATTTTAAGGCCATAAATCTCTGACCATTGAGATTGATGATATAATCGACAGACGTATTTTCTTTTTTTTCGTCCACACGAATCTCGAAGACCACATTCTCTTCGATATCATCTTCAGCGTAGCCCTTTACGGTGATTAGATAATCTCGGATGCTTTCCCTTATAAACGAAAGGAGTTTCTCCGCTTTCTCTTCAGTTTCTTCAATTTTCTCCCGGACGATTCTCCGGCGGTCAAAGTCTTCTGACAATTTTTTTTCCTCAGTGAAAGGATTTCTCTTTAACCAGGATTACCGGCAGAGGTGCCGAGTTTACGAGGACCCCATCTATATAGTTTTCTATCCAGTATGTACCCGGCTCCTTAAACTCTATATTCAGATGGATCGATATATCTCTGTGTTTGTACCGCGCATTCGTGAGGCGCAACCGCGTCTGGGTTTCCCGAAGAATGGTTTTCCGGTCTGGCGAGAGGATCCTCAAGAGGACATCAAAGTCTCCAGACCCTTCGCTCCACTCATTGATGATCGCGAGTTTTGTCTGAACAGCGGGAAAGTGCGTCGCATAGATACTCTCAAAAAGACCCATGAGACTGATCTTTCCCCCAATCTCCTGCCTCACATCATCACATAGAAGGATGAAATTAAAAGCCGGCCTCGTCTTTTCCCCCATAAAATATTATACCTGAATTACCATAAAACCATCGCCGAGACATTTGAGGCGGCAAAAAGAGAGAGCAACCTCAATGGCTTATCTTATCTCTCATCGCGCTTTTTGCGGTAAGAGGCCCAATCACCTTGTTTTGCCTAAAATGACCATCCAGTGCCCTGCCTTCCGGTTGGCCGCAAATAGGTTGGAAGAACCCTTGATATGTGATACCATGTTTGAGGGAACAATCAGTCAATCATATGACTGACCACCAATAAAGATGACTTGGCGACTAAAGGCATGACGCAATGGCAATCAGTGAAGAGGTAATCCAATATCATGACCGAACGAAGCATCATCCCCACAGGTATGCAAAATCTCCCGACTACCTCGATTGGGCGAACGAACCTGATCCGTTCAGAAGATATGATGGCGTGCGTCTCATTCCTCTACCTCTCGCTGAAAAGGATCCGGAAGCGGATTACCTGGATCTCTATGAGAGGAAAAACAGTACTTTCCAGGCCATCTCCCTCAAGACTATAGGCACCTTTCTTGAGTTGTCTCTGGGGCTTTCTGCCTGGAAGTCTTTCGGGGGAGCCTCGTGGGCGCTGAGGATAAATCCCTCAAGCGGCAATCTCCATCCAACAGAAGCGCATTTGATCTTGCCCCCCTGGGAAGGCAATACTCAGGGCGGGGTGTACCATTACAATCCCTTTTATCATGCCCTTGAGCAGAGAGCAACACCAGGTGAAAAGCTATGGGCAAAGATCAGAGAGCACTTCCTCACCGAGGGTTTTTTCGTAGCACTGACCAGCATCTATTGGCGGGAGTCATGGAAATACGGCGAACGGGCATACCGGTACTGCAATCATGACGCGGGGCATGCAGCGGCAAGTTTGAGCTTCTCCGGAACTCTCCTCGGATGGAACATTACCTATCTCAACGCACTGTCGGATCAGGACGTAGAGACTGTGCTGGGATTCCATAAGACGAGGTGGAAAAGATTCGAGGAAGAACATCCCGACTTTCTCTTATTCGTTCATGCGAGATCAGAAAAAGACGTCCCAAGAGAGATTCCTTTAGAACTCATCCAATCCTTCAGGTCTCTCTCCTATAGCGGCGAGCCGAATCCATTGAGTAATAGGCCTACAGATTGGCACGTCATAGAGGAAGTATCATCCAAAATCGTCAAGCCGAGGACTCAGGGAAAGAGCTATCAATATCGGGTTCACGATTCTTTTCAAGAAAAGATGCCTTTGCAGGAAGCGACAAAGATCATTCGCCGGAGAAGAAGTGCCGTGGCATTTGACGGAAAGACATACATGCCGAAGGAACACTTCTTTGGGTTGCTGGAAAAGACCATCCCGCGCAATCATAAGGCTCCCTTTGACCTGGAACTCGGCGAACCCTCTGTCCACCTCCTGGTATTTGCCCACCGTGTTACTGGCCTGCAAAGCGGACTTTATTTCTTGTTTCGCCACGAAAGAGATCTCGAAGAGATCAAACAGAGGTGTCATTCAAGTTTCTTATGGAAAAGGGTTGACAATACACCCGAGTCCCTTCTCTTTTATCTTCTCAAAGAAGGCGATTTTCGATCCACGGGGCAATCGGTGAGCTGCCATCAGGAAATCGCCGCTGACGGGGCGCTCTGTTTTGCAATGATAGCAAGATTCAAAGAACATATTGAAAAAGCTCCTTTTTTATACCGCACTCTTCACTGGGAGGCGGGCTTAATCGGACAGATTCTCTACCTCGAGGCGGAAGCCTGTTCTCTGAGGGGCACGGGGATGGGATGTTTTTTTGATGATGCTGTCCATGAGGTGATGGGATTTTCCGATAACTCGTTCCAGGACCTGTACCATTTTGGCATTGGCGAGGCTGTCGAGGATTTAAGGCTGGTGACGCTTCCTCCTTACCACCATTTGGCGAAGGGGAAACAGTCATGATAGCACAGGAAAGGGTGAGAGAAATAGGGCTTGAGATCCATGCCCAAATGGAACATGAACTGCCTTCCCTCTTCAATAAAGCGAGATGGCTCGGAAGGCTTTTGGAGTGGACCATGAGAGATGAAGCATTCAAGATCCAGCTCTTCAGGTTTATCGATGTTCTTCCTTCCCTCAAAACCGATGACCTCGTGGTGCGGTTGCTGAAGGAGTATTTTCCCGAAGAAATCAACGTCCCCGAGGTGATGAGGTGGGGACTGAGCCGCATTTCGAGAAAAAAGGCTGTCTCATTCTTAACCGGCAAGGTTGTCAGGGCCGCCACAGTAAAACTCGCACGACAGTTCATTGCTGGAAAAGACGCTGAAGATGCCCTAAAATCCATCGAAGAGATCAGAAAGGCAGGGCTCTCCTTCAGCATCGCCCTTTTAGGTGAAGCAGTCGTAAGTAATAAAGAGGCAACGAAATACGCGGAGAGATACGTGGAGCTCTTGAGTTTTCTCTCCCAAAAAATCATACATAGACAGAAATCTGTTTCGACCGCGGGCAGAGCAGACACTTCTTTAGTCGACATATCCCTTAAGATTTCATCCTTCTACTCGCAACTCGACCCCCTGGACTGGGAAGGTTCTATCACCGGCGTAAAAGAGGGGTTTAGACAGGTATTCGAATTGGCGCAGAAACTCCATGCGTCCATAACCTTTGATATGGAACACTCTTATTACAAAGACCTTACGATCGCTGTTTTTCAGCAAGCCCTCGAAGAGCATACGGATTTCCCCTCTGCGGGGATTGCCCTACAGGCATACCTCAGAAACACGAAACAAGACATCCTGAGGTTAATCTCTTGGTCAAAGGAAAAAAGAAGACCGATTACCATTCGCCTAGTGAAAGGTGCATACTGGGACTATGAAATCGCCATAAACCGCCAAAAGGGTTGGCCTCTGCCCGTATTCCTGAACAAGGATCAAACAGATCTTGCCTTTGAAGAACTCACAAGGATACTTTTAGAAAACTCAGAGTTTGTTCGTCCCGCCATAGCCACCCACAATGTTCGCTCGATGAGCCATGCAATCGCCGTCGCCGAGTCACTGCACGTGCCGAGAGAGGCCTTTGAGTTCCAAATGCTCTATGGAATGGCTGAACCATTGAGAAAGGCCTTAAGAAAGATGAATTACCGGGTGAAGGTCTACACCCCTGTGGGAGAGCTCATCGCAGGAATGGCGTACCTGGTGAGAAGGCTCCTCGAAAATACTTCTGACGAGTCCTTTTTGAGGAGGTCCCTCTTCGAAAAGATACCCTTTGAAGAACTGTTGAAACCTCCCGAACAAGATGCAGGGATGGCGGAGGAGGAGACAGGGGGAGCCACCTTCAGCAACGAACCTCCCCTAGATTTTTCTCTCTCTCAGAACAGAGAGCAGATGAAAGATGCCCTCAAAAAGATTGCAGGAGAATTTGGCAAGAAATACCCGTTGTTTCTGGGTCCACTGGAAGTTGTGACAGGAAAAGAGATGCGTTCGCTGAATCCCGCGAGGCCTAAAGAGATTGTGGGGATCGTATCCTCAGCTACGGGAATTGAAGCAAAAAAAGCGCTACAGGAAGCGAGGACGGCATGGAATGGATGGAGGAAGGTTCCCGCAGAAAAGAGGGCGGATTATCTCTTGAAAGCAGCTGGTGAGATGCGGAAAAGGAAGTTCGAACTCGCTGCTCTGGAGGTCTGTGAGGTGGGAAAGACCTGGAAAGACGCAGATGGTGATATTGCCGAGGCGATAGATTATCTCGAATACTACGGACGGGAGATAATAAGGTTAGGGACAATAAAACATCTCGGTAATTATCCCGGTGAGGAAAACGAATATCACTATCAGCCCAGAGGAGTCGGTGTCGTGATCTCACCGTGGAACTTCCCCCTAGCCATTCCCACGGGTATGGTCTCAGCAGCCATAGCCGCAGGAAACTGCGTGATCTTTAAGCCCTCAGGACTCTCCCCGGTCACAGGCTGGAAGCTTCTTGAGATCTTCAGGGCCACGGAGCTCCCTCACGGAGTCCTCCAGTACCTACCCGGCCCGGGGGAAGAGATTGGCGGATATCTGGTGTCACATCCAGCAATAGACTTCATCGCCTTTACCGGTTCAAAGGATGTCGGACTGACAATAGTAAAAAGCGCCGCCGAAGTTCACTCCGGACAGAACAGTGTCAAGCGGGTTATAGCTGAAATGGGGGGGAAGAACGCGATCATCGTCGATGAAACAGCAGACTTAGACGATGCCGTGAAAGGAGTTTTACAATCCGCTTTTGAGTACCAGGGCCAGAAGTGTTCGGCCTGTTCAAGGGTGATCGTGATTCGAACTGTGTTCGACGAATTCTCTCAAAGGCTCAGAGAAGCAGCGGAGAGCATAGCGATAGGACCTCCTGAATGGCCAGGGAGCTTTATGGGCCCTGTGGTGGATGAGGGAGCGTTGAGGAAAATAGAGAATTATCTGCAGATAGGAAAGAGAGATGGTAAGGCCGTTCTGATCAGAAACGCAGACGGAGAGGGATATTTTATCGGCCCCGCTTTATTTACCGATATCAGCCCGGCTTCTCCACTTCTCCATGACGAAATATTCGGCCCGGTGCTTGCGGTTCTGAAAGCACAAGACATCGACGAAGCCTTAGCGATTGCGCATACCACGCCCTACGCATTGACAGGCGGCTTATTCTCAAGGAGCCCCGGCAACATCACAAGAGTAAAGAATGAATTTAAGGTTGGCAACTTATATATAAACAGGAAAATAACCGGTGCCCTTGTCGGTAGGCAGCCATTTGGCGGATTTGGNNATCAGCGAAAACACCCTGCGAAGAGGATTCGCGCCGTTTCGAGCCAATAATAAAGGACGCTCGGCTTTGCCGCGATGAAATGACCGCTCGTCCAACAGAATGTCTGAGACATTGAACGCCGACCGCATACCGCAAATTCCCTCAGCCATGAGTTTCTCCAGGGCCGTCTGCGCAAGAGCGCTATAGCAGAGGTTCGCTTGTTTCCTCATTCGACCTGCCTCACTGCGAGTACAGCGCAGCCTGCGAGCCCGATAACCTTTTCCGTTGAGCTACCCATGAGAAGTTTTTTCAGTCCGGTCTTCCCATAGGTTCCCATAACAATCAAGTCAACCCCCCTACCGCCCGCTGTCTCAACAATAACGTCATATGACCTGCCCAAGGGGGTTAATGCTTCTGCCGATAAGCCCTCCTTCTGTGCCATCTCAAGCACTTTGTTGACATTTGCCTTTGCTTCTTCTGATTCGCTTTCTGAGCGTACCACAGAAAGAGCAAGAATAGAGCTTCCACAGCGTTTTGCAATTCCGATCGCCTCAGAGACCGCGGCGTTGCTATGTTCTGAGCCATCGGTAGCGACCAATATTCTTCTATATTCAATCCGTGCAGCCTCCGGGACAACTAAAACCTTGCAGGGCGCGTGACCGATGACCTTTGCAGCCACCTCTCCCATCAAAACCTTCATTAGCCCCTTTCGACCCCGTCTTCCCAGGATTATCATGTCAACCTTCTTTTCGGATGCCTCATCTACGATACATCGATCCGGTTCTTCAGCATGGCGGATGATGACCTCGCAGTCTACGCCTGCCTGAGATGCCCTTGCTTTTACTGATTCGAGATACCCTTTCGCTTCCTCTTCCTCTTTTTCAAAGACGCCAGAACCGATACTCTCATATTCGGGGTTTGTTTCAAGCACTGACATCACGTAGAGCTTACTCGAACACTTGTTGGCAAAGTTTATCGCCTCTCTGACAGCCCCTTCGCTGAAAGCAGAACGATCCGTAGCCAACAGCAACTTCTCAAGTTTTCCGACGGGACAAAACTGTGCAGAACCCATTGCGGTCTCTCCTTATCCTTTTCTAACCTATACCTACATCGATGCGCATGAGAATCCCTCTCTGAAACTTAGGTGAGGGAAATCTTTCCAGACCCCCTTGTCTTCAACGGCCGGTACCGATATATCTTGCCCTTGATTTTTCCCTTGCACATGACAATCCATTGTATCAGCATCGTGAGCTGTGCCTCTCACACATCGCTGCTTAATTTAAGGACCTGCTCAAACTGTCCCGTTTCAAGCCTTGCCATGTAACGCACAACATCAAAACTCGTAAGCACTCCCACTGGCCACTTCGTCCCGACATGGGGGTCGACAATAATAAGGTGATAATACCGTAACTTCTTCATTACTCCAATGGCTCTTTCAATCGACCACTGGGGATCAATCTCTATTCGGTAGGGCCTCATGATTTCTCCTGCCCGAATACTCTCAAGGTTCTTGCCATAGTGAGGAATCATTTCCTGATACGTGACTAAACCCCATACCTCTCCCCGTTCATTCACCACAACCACTGACCGGAACTCGTTATGCTCCATCATTTTCGCCACGTCCTCTAGCGTGTCGTCTGCATAACAGGAAATCACACCTTTGTGCATAAGATCACAGATTCTCACTCCATCCTCTCCTTTCGATTAGCCATCCTCGCAACAATTTCCTTTGCACAGAGGATGCCCAGAACCGCCTTGCTCTTGGGTCGATCAGAAACGACGATGAGATGTTCGATCTTTCTGTCTCTCATGATCGCAATGGCCTCCGTCAGAGAAGTACCTGGAGTCGTTGTGACCATGGAATCAGGAGTAAGAATATCTTTGGCCTTAACGGAGCAGATATCCTCGCCGAATGCCCTGACAATACTGTCAGATGAAATTAACCCTCTGATTTCGTGCTGCTGATTAATGACCGCGCAATACCGAACCCGGTTTACCACCATGATCTGTGCAATGTCCCTGAGATTCGTCTCCTCACTGCAAGTTATGGCTCCCCGGCGCATGAATTGGCCGACGTATTCCAATTATTTCCCCGTCCTCGAGCCGTGAGCTCCTCACGGTCTCAATAATTTTGAACAATCAGATGCGTTCATAGAGTTCAGATTTTCAATAACGACCTATAATAGCACTTTCATATGACAGTTACCAAGATAGCAAGGCGGCAACGAAGAAACAACGCCCCTAATTACGGCTATCCCCTCGCCCCGTACCGTAATATCCTTGAGTACGTCAACGGAATTGTGCTGACAAAGCGAGTCAATATTGCGAACCTTCCCCACGATAAGTCAAGGATCAACCTCATCGAGAAGCTTGTCCACTCTGCATCCGGCAGAGCAGCCGCTTATACTGCCTTTGACACAAAGTTCCATGAGCCGTGTTGTCAGATAGAAAGGGCTGCCGGAGGCAGAGAGCCCAAATTCCAACCCCGTTACAATTCCTCTCGCAGCTAGATGGTCGGAGGAGGTCATAGCGTATCCCTCTTTGACCTTTCATTGTCGATCGAGGAGCGCCCTGAGTCCTCTCACTGCCCTCTCAGGAGATGGGTATACCGGTATCCGTGCCTTTTCCAATCGCGCGGTTAACTTGGCAGATATGCCGCTCGGGGCTATATGCAAAACAACCGGCTTTCTTGAACTTTCCTTAAAATCCTTCATGAGTCCCCCAAGCCTCTCGGTAATCCCTAAAACATTCGGCAGAGCGATGACCAGAAATCCGTCATAGTCATCCCTCAGTACGTTAAGCGTGATGCCATATTCATCATCCATAACCTGTGCGGTCAGATCGACGGGATTATTGATCCCGAAAAAATGTGGGAATTTCTGGCCGAGTCTCTCTTTCTTATCCTCAGGTAATGGGGATACTGCAAGCCCCTGTCTCATGCACTCATCAGCGGCCAGCACCCCCGACCCTCCGCCGTTTGTTATGATACAGACCCTGCTGCCCTTCGAGGGCCTCTGATAAGACAGTGCCTTTACTGCATCCATGAGCTCATCAAAATCCGCTGCTTCTCGTAAAGCAAATTGCCTCAGAACAGCATGACAGACTTCGTACCTTCCCGCAAGCCTTCCCGTATGAGAGTAGGCTGCAGCCTGTCCGCTCTCACCCTTCCCGGCTTTGAGGATAATCATGGATTTTTGTTCCGATAGCCGTTTTGCGCTTTCGATAAACCTTCTCCCATCGCCAACCGATTCGATATAGGAAACTACGACATCTGTATCGGCGTCGTGAGCAAGATAGTCATTGAGATCGGATACGTCTATATCCATGGCGTTGCCATAACCAACGACCTTTGATGCCCCGATATTGGAATCTCTGAGAACACTTATAAGACAACTCAGGATGGCACCGCTTTGGGACAAGATAGCCACGTTTCCTTTTCGGGGCCGTCTCAGTCTTTCCTGTGTAAGGAAAAACGTATCGAGTCTCGCACGGGGATTAAAGACACCCATGCAGTTCGGCCCGAGTATCCTGATGCCGATCGCCTTGCCAATCGCCTTGATCTCATCCTGCAGCACCTTCTGTCCGACTTCAGCAAATCCAGAGCTCATAATGATCGCACATTGAACCTTGCCGTTGAGTCCTCTAAGGATTTCCGGGACTTCAGGAGCAGGCCGTATAATTACGGCAAGGTCTACGGGACCGGGGATTTCCTGGACGGATGGGTATGCTTGCAGGCCCATAAGTTCACGGTATTTCGGATTTACCGGGAACACTTTTCCCCTGAATCGCAAAAGGTTCTTGAGTATGACACCACCGAACTTGATCTCCGTGTGGGCAGCGCCGACGAGCACAACGGACTTCGGATTAAAAAGCAGGTCCAGAGCGCTCATGCACTCTCTATGAACAGGCGAGCCGGGTCTTCAAGATAGTCGATCACCTTCGAAAGAAACTGAGCAGCATAAACGCCGTCTGTCACCCGGTGATCGAATGTCAATGACAGTGGCAGGATCTTTCTGATCACAATTTGCCCGTCCTTAACCCATGGTTTTTCGGAGATCTTACCCGTTCCCAGAATCGCCACATCAGGATAGTTAATGATGGGGGTAGCAAAGATACCGCCGAAGTGGCCGTAGTTTGTGATGGTGAAAGTGCTTCCCCTCATCTCCTCGAGCTTTATCTTCCGGTCCCTCGCCTTCTCGCTAAGCTCCTGGATCTCTATCGCTAGTTCATGGATCGTTTTTCTTACCGCCTCCTTTATCACGGGCACCATCAGGCCATCAGGCGTATCTACCGCAACGGCGATGTTATAGTACTTTTTAACGATGATTTCCTCCCTTTCCTCATCAACCGATGCGTTGAGCATCGGGTAATCGGCAAGGGCGTGATAAGCAGCCTTCATGAAAAACGGCAAAAAAGTCAGGTGGGTGCCTTTTGCGAGCAATGCTTTCTTTTCCCTCTCCCGGAGATTCCACAGATCGGTGATATCCGCCTCATCCATCCCCGTCACAAAAGCTGTTGTCTTCTGCGACAGTATGAGATTTTTTGCTATGCTCCTTCTCACACCCCTTAACGGAACTCGATCAAAGGGACCATACTGATCTGCCGCTTTCGTCTCCTTTTGTGATGCCTTCGTAACATCCTCTTTTGTGATACTTCCTCCGGGCCCCGAGCCTTGTATCGCCTCGAGCTTTATCCCCAGCTCTTTCGCCAGAGCCCGTACAGCCGGAGTCGCTCGGGTCTCTTCTTCCTCCGGCAGGACTCCTACAACGGAGACGGATTTCGGCCTTTCTTCCGCTTGCGGTTTCTCTTCGGCCATCTCGCCTTCCTCAGCAATCCGCATCAAGACCTCACCAACCTTCACGATCTCGCCCTCTTCTTTATTGATCTTCAGTACCCTTCCCTTCTTCGGGGACGGCACCTCCACTACTGCCTTGTCAGTCTCTATCTCAAGGACAGTCTGATGCTCTTCAACGGCGTCACCTTCCTTGACACTCCATTTTCTTATCTCACCCTCTGTGGTTCCTTCGCCCAAATCTGGCAGCACAAAGTCAAATGGCATAGTGGGTTTCTCCTTATGATTATTTCAATTTAAAGTCGACCCTGCTGTCCTTTAATTTTTCCTTTTTCTCCGGTTGAAGCGACTTTGGTTCTACAAGGAATACTCTTTCTGGTTCGATCTGCCCGGATTTCAGGATATACTCTTTCACTTTCAGACCCCTCTGTGAGGCGAGCTGCCTCAAGTCATCATCACTGACTTCGATATGGGTCAGCATCAGTTTTTCCATTTCGGGTATCGGAAGGTCTTTAGCGATACCGATGATATTCCTCGGCTTCGGAAACTTTTCCTCCTTATAGGCCATCTTGAGATATTTCGGGTATTCATTCTGTTCGACCTTAATCTCATCCACCGGGACAGCCGGCAGCCCCTTTTTCAGCGTGTCCTTTAATTTCTGCGCCTTAATTTTCTTATTGAACAGATACTGACGCAATGCTTCCTTGTCTTTTTCAGGATCGACATATCCCTCTATCTCGAGTTTTAGCGAAGGCCTGTCATGGAGCGCCTTAATGAGGGTGTCAAGCTTCTTATCCCCCTGCTCATTCATTGCTGCGCTTCCGTAATCAAACTCGAGATAGCTCAGTTCTTCTCCGCCGCCGCCAAAGATCGCTCCCAGCAGAGCAAAGGGAGATGTCGCCGCTTTCACCAGAAGATTGAGGAGTATTTTGATGATAATCCGGCCAACGCTGAATTTGGGGTCATCGATGTTTCCCGTGACCGGTATGTCAAGCTTGATCTCCCCCTTCCTGTTCTTCAGGAGCGCTATCGCGAGTTTTACCGGCAGTTTTGTTGCCTCAGGGCTTTCTACCTTATCGCCGAGGGTAAGCTGATCAAGAAATACGCTGTTCTGTGAATCAAGCTTCTTTTTTACAATGAGATACTGCAGATTAAAGGAGAGCTTGCCCTTCTGTATCGTGTATCCGATATATTTTCCGGAATACGGTGTAACTGAGCTGAGATCCATATCCTTGAAATCGACCTTCAGCTGCACATAGAGTTCCTCCCGCAGAGGGTTTATCTTGCCGGTGATCTCGAGGGGCGCATAGTTTTCGAGTTTCCCCCTGAGATCCACATCGGCCAGTTCATTCTCCTCCGACGAAAGACCTGATATCCTCCCTCCGATCTCAAGGAGGTTGGCGGAATAATTCGGCTCGACAGATCTATCGGAAAAACTGATCGTACCTCCCTGCAGTGTCACCTTCTCGATCTTTATCATGTTTTGCGGTCCGCTTTTCTTATCAACGACAAGACTCTGCCGATTCTGACTTGGAGGCGGCGTTTCTGACTTTGGTACGTCTTCTTCGATGATTCCCTGGACATTGAGCGATCCATCACGATTGATGACCAGCCGAGAATAGAAGTCAGCAAGCGCGACCTCTTTTATCGCCACAAAGAAGGGATTGTATTTGACGTCAACTCCGTCCAGGTAGAGGGAATTCCATTTCAGGAAATCTTCGTCATTCAGCTTGTCCACTGAGGAGAAATGTGAAAGGGAAGCCTCCCCCTTATAGGCTGCCTTGATCCCGCTGCCTGCAACAGAGACAACAGATAGACTTCCCTTTGCTGAAATTGCCCCGTCAGTCACTATGATCTTCACTTTATCGGTAAAATATGGCTGCAGAGGGACGATACTTAGCTCTTTCACATTCATGGCTAAGGCCACAGACAACGGATCAATGCCGATCGATCCGCTTGTTGAAACAGACCCTTTTTTGTTCAGTGTAAAAGACAGTGCTGTCTTTGCCTTTGCCCCTTTAGCCGTTGAGATGTTCTCCCCTTTGAATCTGATCTTCTCGACGGCGATATCCACTGGCTCGGAGGGCACCAGGTCTTTCATCCTTATTGCATAGTCCTTCGCAATGATGTTGTTCACTCGTATGAGCCACGGTCTCTCCAGCTGAGGTTTCTTGATAGGCTGCGGCTTTCCCCCTCGCGGGGGAGAAAAGAGTGCTGCGACGTTCAGGTTTCCGTCCTGAAAGCGCTTTACGGTCAACACGCCCTTTTCTGTAATAAGCTCGCCAACGGCGATCTCCTTTTTTGTAAGATCTATCGCCGTGCTCTTAACGATGACTGACGGCATCCTGAGAAAGTCTTCCTTTTCGTCCCTTTTCTTCAGTCTCAGAGAACTCAGGCTTGCCGACAGTTCTGAGAGTCTCACATCGACGTCTTTTTCGGCCTTTGCGAACAGGTATTGGGTAAGAAGTCCAAACTTCCCCTCCGCAATGTCAAACAGTATGCCTTCACGGTAGTATGGAGCATACTTTTTCAGCTCTATCTGCTTGAGCTCTATGGTCCCCGATGACGCAGGAGGGTCAATGGAGAAATCACCGGTGAGTTTGAAGCCCTCATCAGCCTCTGTCTGGAGGGATAATGCCATTGCTGCTTTCTTATTCCGCCCATTACTGAAATGTTCGATCTTCAGATCGATATTTCCTAACGTTGTCCTGAAAGGGTTGTTTCTGGGCATATCGGAAAAAAGAACCTTTCCAGAAGATATGCTTATTTCATCAGCGTCCACGGCAAAAACCGGATGAGTTTCTTTCGTCTTGTCGTTCTTCTCTTCTACTTTTCCCTCAGGGATGAGAAACGCTACAGTCATTTTTCCCGATGCTGACCGTTCCAAATCTATTTCCGGCGACTGAAACAGGATTTTTGAGAAATGCACCTTCCCCTCCACAAGATCAGAAGATGCGATGCCGATATTGAGCATAGGTAGACTGACGAGAGGATGGCCAATGGCGTCAACAGCCGTGATCTTCTTGACGTCGATATTCCCTCTTAGGGCGATTAACGGCGGTCTGTCTCTGTACTGGGCATACGAAAGCACCGTCGATACGTCGACATAACCTGACAATATCTTGAAATTCATCTGAAACGGGATATAGGCAAGATAGTAGGGGATATCGAAGTCTCTTACGGTGATATCAAATGATGTCTCGACAGAACGCGCAAAGGGTTTAGTCATCCCGCTGAAAGCAAAGGGGTGACCATTAACTGTCGCCTCAAAATGCGGCTGAACATATGCCTGGACATAATAGGGCAGATTAGAAATAAAAGGGATGGTTATCCTAACGTCCCTGACAGTATGTTTTTTCTGTTTCGGACTGTCAAGAAAGTCTAAGCCACCGTTGAGAATCTGTATGTTATTCAGGGAAAATCTTAAAGGCTTTGGTTTGGATGCCGGTTTTGATTTCAGTTCTTCAATCACGTCCGAGAAGTTATAGGAAAGGTCTCCATTACGGATGATGTTTATGTAAGGCTTAACAATCTTTAATTCACTCAGAATCAGGGCCCTTTTCCAGAGAGAGCTACTCTCGAGGTTAATTAAGAGCTCATCAAAGGACACGAACGTTTCCGGTTTGTTACGGTCCTTCATGATAAAACCTTTCACGTCTACAGACAGGACAAAGGGGTTGACTTTTATTTGACTGATGGAGACGTCACGGTGCAGGCTCTCCGAAAGTTTTTTTACGAGGACGGACTTCAGGATGGGCGGCAGTATGAAAAAGCCGGTTATGGTAAAAACGAAGAGGAATATAAGCAATCCGACGCAGATCCGCTTCACCACGGCAGATGACCTCACTTTTTCAAGATAAACGCGCATGTAAGATCAGCCTCTATTTCCTGAAAACGGTTTTCAGCAAGTCGGTTACCCTTGCCGCCGGGTCAGTCCTGATTTTCTTTTCCTGCTATCGAAAAGGTGCGC
>DMNE01000344.1 GCA_003453735.1 Nitrospiraceae bacterium
CACGACTGGAAATCGTGTGTACGCTAAAACCGTACCGTGGGTTCAAATCCCACTCTCTCCGCCATGAAGCCGGACAGCACTGAGTTGCTGTCTTCCTGCAGCCGGGCAATGACCCTGCGCAGCGGAAAGGTGTAAACCCCGCCAGATCCGGAAGGAAGCAACGGTAAGCATTTCTTCTGTGTGCCGCAGCACGCTGTTGTCCGGCTGCAGGAAGACAGTAAGACGGTATAAACCACAGAGAGCAGTTAATATTCACGAAATATGATACGCGATAGATTGTCTTTAATCGGCATCTTGTATTCACTTTCCTCTGCGTTGAGGTATTTGCAAGAGCCGCACACTTTTGAGGGTTTATGAGTTACCTTGTGTTAGCAAGAAAATGGAGGCCCCAGGGTTTTGAAGACCTTATCGGTCAGGAACCCATCAGCCGTATTCTCAGCAATGCCCTGTCTCAGGGCAAGATAGCGCATGCCTATCTTTTTTCAGGTCCCAGGGGAGTTGGCAAAACTACTACGGCAAGGATACTCGCAAAGGCATTAAATTGTGAGAAGGGTCCAACGCCTTTACCCTGCGGTACCTGCGTATCATGCAGGGGCATCGTGGATGGTTCATCTATTGATGTTCTTGAGATCGACGGCGCGTCAAATAACAGTGTGAATGATATCAGGGATCTTCGCGAGCGGGTCAAATATGCTCCGGTTGGCGGAAGGTACAAGGTCTATATCATTGACGAGGCGCACATGCTTTCTGATTCTGCCTTCAATGCATTGTTGAAGACCCTTGAAGAACCGCCATCCCACGTTGTTTTTGTCCTAGCGACGACATCAGCCAGAAAGATTCCGGCCACGGTTCTTTCGCGGTGTCAGCATCTTCCTTTCAGGAGGGTCCCAATTCAGAAGATAAAGGAACGGTTACGGCGTATTTCCGACTCCGAGGAAATACGGATATCTGATCCGGCGATAGATATGATAGCACGGGCTGCCGATGGCAGCATGAGGGATTCCCTCACCATCCTCGATCAAGTTTCCGCATTCGCCTCGGAGGTAGAAGAGTCGGAAGTAAAAGATCTGCTCGGCGTCGCCGACTTCAAGGCTTTGTCGGAACTTTCTGCTGCCGTTATCGGAGGCCAGAGGAAGAAGATACTCGATATTATCTCGGGACTTGCTGATACCGGTGCTGACTTCAAGTCTTTTGTAAAGGATCTCATGAATTTTTCCAGGGATCTTCTCGAGGCAAAGGTTATCGGAAAACCGGATGAGGTGTTTGATATCAGCGACCACGAGCTCCACGCTGTCAGGAATATTCTGAAAACGCCCTCAGAAGACTATCTGACGGTATTTCTGTCGGAAATGATAAGGGCGGAGTCGGACGTGCGGTTCGCTTCCTCACCCCGTATCGCGCTCGAAATGGCTCTCATCAGGGCAAGCTTTCTGAGTGATTTAAAGCCCGTAAGAGAGGCTATCGAAAATATAGAAACATTCATCACGGATCAGAAGGGGCTTTCTACAAAGGGCGAGGAGGTCCTTGATCCATCGCCAAGGGGAAAACCACGGGAGCAGCTGCCGCAGAAAGTGGCAGAGGAGGATCTCCTGTTAGCACCAGAATCTCTGGCGACATCTTCATCTGCAGATGTTGATGAGCAGAGGGAAGGGCTTGATGTTGGCAACCCGCCTATTGTAGGACCCATAACCGTGAGTCATACTGTTGATGGAGAGGACTTCAAGGATCTCTTTATCCGAAAGGTAGAGGCCGTCAACCATCCGCTGGCTTGTAGGCTTTCAGAGGCTGAGGCGCGATTGGACGGCGAAATCCTCACCATTATATTTAATGGGGGGACGGCCATACATGCCGATTCCGTAAAAAAGAATCAGCAGGTATTGGAAGCAATCGCCTCGGAAATCGCAGGGGGGAAGATATCGGTCAAGATCCAGNNCATCCGCTGGCTTGCAGGCTTTCTGAGGCTGATATACTATTGGACGGTGAAATCCTCACTATTATATTTGGCGGGGGCACGGCTATACATGCTGATGCCGCAAAAAAAAATCAGCAGGTATTGGAAGAGATCGCCTCGGAAATTGCAGGGAAGAAGATATCAGTCAAGATCGATACCGTAAAGAAAAAGAGTCCGCGAAAAAAAGATCTTAAAGAAAAACTGCTGACAGAGCCCCTCGTGAAGGAGGCGATAGAACTGTTTAATGGCAGGATTGTCGATATAATATCAAGAGAACAGGGAGGGAGAGATGTCTAAAAAGATGCTTGGTGACATTATGCGAGAGGCTCAGAAACTTCAGGCTGAGATGCAGCGGCTTCAGGAAGAGGCAAAGAAAAAGACCGTTGAGGCAAGTGCCGGCGGCGGAATGGTCACTGTTGTGGCAAATGGCGCGGGAGAACTCGTTTCCATCAAGATCGAAAAAGACGTTGTAAACCCCGAGGATGTGGAGATGCTTCAGGATCTCATTCTCGCCGCTGTCAATGAAGCATTACGGAGGGCCCAGCAGATGGTTGGTGAGGAGATGGGGAAGCTTACCGGAGGGTTGCAACTTCCAGGCCTCGGTGGCCTGGGAAATATGTTCGGATGACACTGGGCATTATTGAAAATCTTATACACGAGCTCACGCGGCTTCCCGGCATCGGGCGGAAAACGGCACAAAGACTTGCGTTTTTCATACTGACGCTGCCTGCTGCAGAGGCGGAGAGCATTGCTGAGGCGATCCGTCAAGTTAAGGAAAAGGCGAGATTCTGTGCCCAGTGCTTCAACATCACGGATGCCGACCTCTGTGAGATATGTAGAGACGAAGGGAGGGATCGTACCACTATATGTGTCGTTGAAGAACCGAGCAATATCCTTGTGATCGAGAGGGCGGGGTTTTTTCATGGCCTTTATCACGTTTTGCTTGGTTCGCTTTCTCCCATTGACGGCATTACCCCCGAGAGATTGAAGATTGCCGAGCTCATCAGCAGAGTACAATCCAATACTGTTGAAGAAGTAGTAATCGCCACAAATCCTAATACAAAAGGGGAGATAACTGCGCAGTACATAAAAGAGCGCCTCAGTGGCTATCCTGTGAAGGTCACGCGGATTGCATATGGACTTCCCATGGGTAGTGATATCGAATTTGCGGATGAGGTTACCCTAAGCAAGGCACTTGAGGGCAGACGGCAGATGTAGTTTTCCTCTCGGCTGCGGAGTTTCGTCCAATGCCATAGAAACCGCGTAAACACCGAGGCACTAAGAAATAGTCAAGGACTCAGGATTAAAGTCTGGAGCTTGCAATTGCAGGAATGGAGAAGAGGGGGGAGCGTTCATGAAACTGAAAACACACTTTGCAGACTGCTGTCTCTGTCATTCTGTGGTTTTTTGCTGCATTGGGCCCTGAAGGAGATACTGTGAGATTAGCAATTATCGGGCTTTCTAACTCGGGTAAGACAACGGTCTTCAATGCGCTTACCGGACAAAATGTAGAGACTACCGTCTATCCGACCCTCAGTGGAGAGCCAAACATCGGAGTTGTGAAAGTGCCCGATTTCCGGGTCAACAAGCTTTCTGAAATTTATAAGCCCAAAAAAGCCACCTATGCGACCGTCGAGTATGTTGATTATATAGGCCTTACCAAGGGCGATGTCAACCAGAACAGAAAGGTCTTTGAACTCATCAAGGATGTGGATGCCATTGTTCATGTGGTGAGGGCATTCGAGGACGAATCGATATCCCATCCCATGAATGAGGTAAACGCCCTGCATGACATCGAGACCATCGAACTCGAGCTCATATTCGGAGATCTCGAATTTATTGAAAAGAGGCTTCAGAGAATGGAGGAGGCTTCCAGGAAAGGGAAGAAGCCTCATGAAGGGGAAAAGAGACTCCTTCTGAAATGCAAAGAAGCGCTGGAAAAGGAGATTCCTCTAAGGAATGTCGCCTTCGATGATGAGGAGCAGAAACTTATGAAACCTCTCCAGTTCGTCTCTACGAAACCTGAGGTTGTCGTCTTAAATATGAGTGAAGAGGATCTACGTTCTGAACAGTCATTAACTCTTCAACAGGATACAGAAAAATATTTTGCTGATAAAGGCATATTACATACCACAAAGGTTGTTACCCTGTGCGGAAAAATCGAGATGGAGATCGCGCAATTATCCCCTGATGAGGCGAGGGCATTTCTCGATGACCTGGGAATAACGGAACCCGCGCTGAGTAAACTGATACATGTGAGTTACGATCTTTTAGGGCTTATTTCATTCCTCACCTACGGTGAAGACGAAGTAAGAGCGTGGACAATCGCCAGAGGTACCAATGCGCAGAAGGCAGCAGGGAAGATCCATTCAGATATCGAGCGCGGATTTATCAGGGCAGAGGTGATCGGCTATGATGATTTTATCTCATCAGGTACTATGGTTGCCGCACGGGATAGGGGGCTTTTGAGGCTTGAAGGCAAGACCTATGAGGTCAAGGACGGGGACATGATCAATTTCAGGTTTAATGTGTGACGTCCTCCCTTCGCCCGAGGGCAGGAAATTTTCGCGGATACCCGAAATAGTTGCGAATGTGCAATTCAGGGGTAAGCTCACCAATGAGGCTCTTTGACCGTTCGTATTGCGCTTTAAGAATGAATGGAACAGAGCTACTCATTGGCTTTCTATGATTTCTCTGGCATGACCTGAAAAGAACATCCTCCTGCTTGAAACTCCAGCCTGGGTATTATAAGGGTATTTTGGAAGTCATCCGTTTCGTTGTCAATGTGTACCCGGAAGGAAGAAATCATTTTTTCCTGCCCGCGTTTTCTAGACAAACGTTTTTTTTAGCCTCGATGGGTAATGACAAGGGACACCCATCGGCCATCGACGAATTTCTCTCTCGGATTTAGTCTGGCATTTTCCATTGCAGCGATGACATCTTCTTCTTGTCCAACAAGCATGCCGGAAAGGATAACAAACCCTAAAGCGCTCAGGTGAGATGCGATTTGTGGCGCGATCTTNNGTCGCGATTTGTGGCGCGATCTTGATTAATGCCTCCGACATAAGGTTTGCTACGATCACGTCGAAAATGCCTTCCACATCGGCAATGCTCCCTTCTCTTATCTCAACACTGTGGAGGCCATTTAATTTCACATTTCTCTTTGCGGCATCAACAGCGAGATGGTCTGTATCTACGCCCACTACATAGCGATAACCCAACTTAGCTCCACCAATGGCAAGAATGCCTGTGCCCGTTCCTACGTCGAGAAAACATTTGTGTTCATTATCCTGTGAGAGTTTTTCTATAAGCACAAGACATGTCTTTGTCGTCTCATGATGGCCCGTGCCAAAAGCCATCCCAGGGTCTATAATTAAGGTTATTCGACCATTGACGTTTTTTTCCCAGGGAGGGACGATGGAGAACCTCTCTCCCACATCGGTGGGAAGGAATCTCTTTTTCCATGACTCATTCCAGTCCCTTTCTGAGAGAAAGACATAATCGAAGAGAATCTCAGGAGTGAGGCCCGATTCTCTCAAAGTCGTTCTGAATGAATGTAAGCCGTCTCTGAGCGCGATGATATCATAGCGGTCTGGAAAATAGGCAATGATATTGCCATCTCTCTCGAAGGAACCGAGACAACCCATTTCCGACATCTTGTTCGTGATGGCATCCCGTGATTCGTCTGCTACAGTAATGGTGAATTCGTAATATCCCACGTTGTTATCTTAACGCCATATCGGTATTGTCTAAGGTGCTTTCCGGGAGAAATATTTGTCCTGGAAAACTGCTATCATTTACTATAACCCTAAAGAAGCTAAATTTACAAAACAGATCATGAGATTAAAAATACTCCTCATCAACCCGTGGATCTACGATTTTGCGGCCTACAACCTTTGGTCAAGACCCTTAGGGCTCATCAAGGTCGGAGAATATCTCAGGTGCTTTGACATCGACCTTTTTTTATAGACTGCACCAATTCTTTTGAGCGGAATAAATACGGTTCGGGTAAATTCAGGGCGGAGCCGGTCGAAAAATCTGATTTATTAAAAG
>DMNE01000219.1 GCA_003453735.1 Nitrospiraceae bacterium
CAACCGCCTTCAGAATCAATTTCGACACCTCCTGCGTCGGAGATCCATAGGCAACGCCAACAGATATTGGATAGCGTCTGCACTTAACAGACAGCGTCCAGTTTGTCACTTTTTGCTGAAGGAACTGACTATTGGGTACGAGAAATTCCACACCGTCAAAACCCATGATATGGGAACTCCTCATCCCTATGGAAATGACACGCCCGCCCTGACCATCAACCTCAATAATATCGCCCACTTTGATGGAGCGGTCAAAAAGCAGGATAAAACTGCTGATGAAGTTATTGATGATATTCTGCGCCCCGAAACCGACGCCGATGGCCAGTGCGCCTCCGAAGAAAGCGAACACAGCAAGGGGGATATTTACGGAAATGAGAGACAATATCATCACGACAAGGAACAGAATAAGAAATGTCACCTTGCCGATCTGTTGTGCAATGCTTTCATCCCTCCTAAATTTTTTTGTCACTATCCACCTGACTGGTCTAATTAACCACCGTGCCACCCATGTGCCGGCAATGAGAATGATGCAGGCCTGAATCGCTTTACCTACGGTAACGCTGACAGGTTTAACGATCTTGTTTCCCTCGGCGATAATCGTCTGTTCCGCAACATAAAGTTCGGTGTTCCAAACCCTCTTGATGAAGGACTGGATAATAGTAAATAGCTCTTTTATATGACTCTCCACCTGAGCGTGCTCCTTACGCTCCGTAAGCTCATCTCTCAAGCGATTTGCCAGCCGTTCAACTCGCGCCAGGGTCTCGGCCCCTTTTATCAGCATTGCCTGACGTTCCTCGTAAGCTTTCAGAATGATCCGATCCGTCTGCCGTTCTTCTTCTGTCTTGTCTGACGTTTCAATCTTATCCCGTTGGCTCCGGGTGAGTGTCGCCCAGCTCGAAAGCCTGTTCTGGATGTATTGGCTCCAGAGATGCATTGAGGATAGGACTCCTCCTGTAAACTCATATATTTCCTTGATCCTTGTCAGGTCGTCGGTTTGAGTCAGTTCGTATCGGTCTTCCCACACAGTTTGTGAGATACCCACCAGCTGGAGCAGACCCTTTAGCACGTCAACCTTCTCGCTTGCTGCCTCGACCAAAGCCTGTTGAGCTTCAAGCATGGATTGGAGAAGGCTCACTCTTGCAATATCTTTTGGTGTTGGCTTCAAGCCAGACGTAAGTTCCGCTTGCGCCTTACTAAAGGCATCTCGGGTCTGCTGAAGCCTCTTCTTTGCATCGTCATCCTTTTTCAAGGCTTGGTGAAGCTCATCTTCCAGTGTCTTACGCTGGCTATCCAACTCCCCAAGTTTCTGCTCAAGATCCTCTTTTGAAAGAGGAGAGACTTTTTCAGCAAGAGCCACTTTCTGTTCGAGAAATCCGATGTACTCGTTCTTATCACTAAGAGCCTCTTCCATGATAAGCCTCTGGGTTTCAGAAGATGCTGCACCGGCCTCGTTTAAACTATTTTGTAGCTGTGAGAGGTCGCGGAGCCAAAGCAAGCGGGCTTCGTCGGCACGACCCTTGCTTCTTTCAAACCGTTCTTCAGCGAGACGCAAGTCCTTTTGGCTTTCCCTTAATCTTTTTGTAAAAAGCTGCAGATCTCCTTTAGCAATGGCAAGCCTCATATCAAGCGTCTGTTTGTCGAGTTTTTGCGCAAGAAGAGCGTCTCGCAGGTTGTCCAGAAAAGAAATAGGGAATGGAGGTTTCTCGCTGAATCCTTTCCAGGCCTTTATTTCCGCTGTATGGTCATTGTGTACTCTCCTAATCTCCTTCAACTCCCGTAGAACTTGCGCTTGCTTGTCCAGCATAATGATGAGCTCACTAATGAGCCTCTCTCGCTTCCTCTGCTCCTCAGGAGTCGCAAGAAGCAAAGCGCCTTTCTCAGCGTTCATTGATTCTGCAGATGTTCCGGTCTGCTGTCGGAGGTCGGCAAGCCGGGTTTGGAGTTGGGCTATGCTTTTGTCAATTTTCTCCTCTGTTTTGGGAAGCGCAATTCTTTCCGGTGGTGTTAGCTCAGAGCTTTCCTTTTTATCTACTAACGGCAAATTCTGAGCGAGCACTATCCCTGGCGTCACGATGGTTGTCGCCATAAACACTATGCCCAGAACAAGAGAGAGTCTTTGCTGTTTTTGCTTTTCCAAAGATGTGGTTTACCTTTCCGGGAAATTCACCATAAATGAAGAGCGCCTGGCCCTTCCAGACCTCAACACCGCTGTGGCACAGTCAACCTCCGGCCGCAGGCTACTGGTTGACATATTGTCTTCCTGTGACGTCTATACAGATTTGTGATCCATCTTCAGCGATATAACATGCGGTACAGTTTCCGTTGCAGTCACTGTAGGTCCTGTTACAGATGCTGGCTGCGCCAGCGAGGGTGAAGACTTCAACATCGCCTAAGTACTGGTCGTCGTCAGGGTTTCCGACATAACAGGATAATGGTGTGCCCTCTGCTCCTTGAGCCGAAATAACTTGTCCCAACAGCAGGCAGAAAACGATGGGCACAAAAATGATAATTCCTTTCACGATTGTTCTTCTCATCTCTTCCT
>DMNE01000054.1:0-1038 GCA_003453735.1 Nitrospiraceae bacterium
ATTTTAATGAACCAGCAAAGGGGAGAGCCTTTCACCGTCCACAAGAGGAATTGAGTCGTGCGTTCGGCGAGGTAGTTTTCCTGCACATAATACACGACGGTTCCCACAAGGACATAGAGTGATAACCAGACAATGCTGTCTCTGAACGCCGAATGAAGGCCCACATTGCTGAAGCCCATCACATGGTTCATCGTGAAAAAATCCTTATGAAGAGGCTGTCCTGACTGTTCGACAAGATAGTACTGCTGGATCTCCGACATCGCGTCTATCAATGTAGCGGGGGGAGTAAAGCTCAAGCCTATGCTGCTCTGTTCTTGGTTCATGGGTGCTCCTTCCTCTCAGATATATGCAATTCACCGGGGAGAATCGTCTGTGGTCATAGCGATTTCCTCGTCAGTCCTGAGGCTCCCTTCATTGTAACCGTCAGGCTGTACCTCGACAGTCTCCGAATTCTTAACAAATTTAACCTTCCCTCCTCCTATTCTGTCCCTATGCCCTTTCTCGGTGATAAGGCCTTTATTTTTTATCTCCACCTTGTGCGTGCCCCTGATTTCCGATATGTCGGGATCTCCGTCGTCGGTCGTAGGGAGCGCAAGGTCAGCGAGGGGCTCTTTGGCATTGCCCCATTGCTCATAGAGCTTTCTAATATCCTTGGGGGGCTCCACCTTCATCCTCTGGAGCCACCTGCGCTTATAAATGCTGACCTTATTTGCTATAAAAGGCTTGGTTTTTGAAGTGAAGCAGAGTATCTTGTCCTCTGGTATATTCATCACCTTGTCCGGATCAAGCAGGTTGAGGTTTTCCTGTGAGACCATGAGTCCCCTGAAGAGCCGGTAAGAAGTTACTCTCTCTTTCCCCAGGCTGTCTGATATNNCCCGGTAATACTCCAGGAAGCCCAGGTCCGTAACGCTCGCGATGACGTGCGTCCGCGTCTCGCGCGCAATGGATACGAGGTCGGGAAGGCCCGTGACTTTCAAGTTTCTCAGCTCATCGAGATAAAGATAGAGATCGTTCGGAGCCTCAGCATGCTCGCCTCTC
>DMNE01000054.1:1177-4114 GCA_003453735.1 Nitrospiraceae bacterium
AGGGCGTTGACCCTGGTCTCGCTGTTGAGCTTATGGAAATCATCAAAAATAGCTTGTATATAGTCATCGGCGGTATTAATGAATTTCTCGAGCGTCGTTACCGATTCGCTTATTTTGAAGACCGTCGCAAGGTTACAGTATTCCGGTTTAAAAGTCTCGACCAGTTTGAGGATCGCGTAAAGCAGGTATCTCGTTCTCGATTTGAAAAAGAGGTCCTCCTTGCCTATTGCCTCCTCTTTCTCCCTGAGCATGACGTCGCATATCGTGAGGAGCTTCTGCTCGTCCGCGCCCAGAAGAGGATTAAGCGCAATCGTCTCAGGATGCCAGGGATCGAAGAGGTAGACCTTCTTCCCGGCCTTAAGCCACCGCCCGGCTACCCAATTGTAGAGCTCGGGGGATTTGGCATCAGGCACAACCGCAGAGCCGGGGCTGTCGGCGTCAAAAAGCAGGGGCGGTATTATCAGCGCCGATGATTTACCTTCGCCCGTCGGGCCTCCGATGAGGGTGTGGAGGAAGCGCGTCATCCTGGGAAGACCGATTTTCTTGCCATCCACTTCGCCTAGGAAGTAGTAACCGCGGGAAAATGAGAGCCTCCGGTAAATAAAGAGGTATATCTTATCCCGGAGCGTTTCCGGGAACTCATCTATCTCAATCGACTCTATATACAGCAGAAAGGAGGAAAGCAGCATCATGGCAGCTCCGTACGTAATGACAAATGTCACGAACGACACCCATAAGTTAGGGAAAAAAGCAAAGTTTAGAAAATAGGAAGGGGATGCGATGATTAGCGATGCGCCGGCTTTAGCTCTATTAAGTATCTTCCCCGAGTTGACTACCTTTTCCAGACGCGTCAGTTTTCTATCCAGGTTGTCTTCATGGAGGGCCGTGTCTGTCTCCGCCCCATCGGTGTTTTGCTTCTGCGCATCCTCTGGTTCGGTTTCACTGCCGCTTGCTGCGGTCGCTGCACCAGTACCACCGTTGCCGGTATCCTGCGGCTCGATGCTTGACGGTTTCTCAGGCGTCTTTCTTCCCTGCTCTTTGCGCTGAAATGTCGACCAGATTTCCTCGTTCGGCAGTAGAATGTCGATCACGGTAAACACGTAATAGGACAAGGCAAGATAAACGATCACCCGATGTAATGAAGGAAAGATGAGATAGGTGAGAGTCAGTAATGCTGCTACTAGCGATAATATCACCACTTGGCGCACAATCGACTCTTTTCTGGTCAGCATGTGGTAATGTTTGAGGACCTCTTTTTGAGTCGCCCAGCCCATGAAGACTTTCTTCCTACAGCGTAGTGATCATGTCCGCCCTGTCCTGGTTACGCATGACCGCCGCTGTTTCTCTCTTCGGGAAAATTGAAGGCCATTGATACGTTGTTGAAGCTTGAGACGATGAGTTTCTTGTCTTTGGAGTAGGGACCCTCTATAAGCACATAGTCGTTCTCCTGGACCATGAGGATACTCTGACCCATAGCCTCGTTTGCGAATATCTCATGCTCCGTCTTTACTTCAGTCTCTGTAGTCACGAAGAACATGTACCCGGAGCGGACAGGCTTGACCCTGGAAGAGACAACGCCGTGTACGGTGAGGTGGTTTTTGTTTCTCAGGAAAGAGACCTGTCGATGTTCAAACGCAGCCGACACATTGAAAAAGTCCCGGCAGACGATGACCCTGTCTGGAGCTATGTAACCCTCAATCATAACCGTGTCGAGTCTTTGTGTCTTTGTCACCTCGGCGATATATTGCTTGGGCACGATAACCTTATGGTCCGAGAGATATCTCTTCAGTCCTCTCACCTCTTCGTCGGTGTTGACGACCAGGATGGCGCCTTCTTCTGTAAGCGATACGTCTGAAATCACGGTGCCGTGAATTACGATGATGTTTCTATGTTTAAGTCTTTTCATTAGCCGGTGTCTCCTTGGGTGCATTTCCTTTCACCTGCCCTATTCGCTCTTCACATTTGTCTCTTACGACCTTCAGCTGTTTTGGGGAAACGTAACGCAGATCTCTTTTTCCGGGTATACCGGGTTTAAATGAAGTGATCTCCATAAGGATATCGCATGCATTCTGCCCGCTCCGGTGAGAGAGGACTTTCAGCAGCCTCTCGGTCTCGTTGAAAAGATCCGGATCCGCCTTCTCCTCAACAAGCAGTCCGAAATCTCTGTCGGAGTACTGGACATGATAGAGTTTCCTTACGAGTTGGAAATTATCAAGAATGCGAGGGAAATGAAGAAGTACGTGCTTCCTGGTATTTTTTTCTCTGACCGATGATATGAGGCCCGCGAATTCCTCGCCCTCTATGGCGAGGAGGCACTTTGACCCGGACTTTAGGGGCCTGCTGAAATGAATTTCAGAGACCTCCGTTGCCACCGAGATATTATTTTCCAGGAGGCTTATATTGTTGATAAAAATACTTATCCTCATATAGAGCTATATTACGAGGATAAGCCCATGCGCTATTCGCCGCTTGCTTTGTCATATTCGATGCTTCTCTCGTACCCTTGCAGACAGAAATATGAAATTCGTAATCATGCCCGAGCATACATTTCTTTTCGTTTTCCTGAGGCAATATCCATCATGCGGAGTTCAACCATTTCGCCGTACGGGATGAGACGCTCCTTTGCCTCTCCTTCCGACCTTGCCGCCACCAGCCCATTATTGCAGGCGCCGTTCACACATAGAGCAACGTAGAGCTGATAGCCCGCCTGAGAAATCTCATGATAGAGGTTGTTTCTGAGAAGTTTTGAGACATCTCCTATGGAGCGGCGTGCTTCAAGGAGCCTCTCACAGTGCTTGCGGTTGCCTTGCATTTTCCTTTCCGAGAGCGCGCTGAAGATCATGTACAGGTCTGTTGACACTAGCCCTTTAAAACTTTCAAAACAGATCAGATACTCAGGGCCGTAAGACATGGCTTTGGATCCCCTCGAGTTATTTC
>DMNE01000270.1 GCA_003453735.1 Nitrospiraceae bacterium
TTGATAGTGGTCTTTGCCATTTTGAAAATGATCGAAAGAAGGAGCCCTATGACAGCCGCTCCCACGCCTTTCATGACCGAGATCAACAGAACATTGCTTTTGCTTTTTACGTAGAAGAGTGCAAGCAGTATGGCCAACAGACTACCAGTAAATGACTGACCGAAGGTCGTGGCAAACGCACCTTTTATCCGTTTCAACTTGTATCCTATGCATATACCAGTATTTACGATGGGCGCCCCCGGTGTCATTTGACCTATGGTTACGCTCTCAACAAACTCCTCACGTGTGAGCCATTTTTCCTTTTCGACGAGTTCTCGCTCGAAAAAGGCAAGCATCGAATATACCCCGCCAAACGAGAAAGAGCCAATTTTGAGGAATTTCCAAAAAATATCCCTGATGGTTATCTTATCCTCCATTCATACCTCCAAAACTGTCTTTTGCAGCTTCCGACTGACGCATGCAACTGACAACATACATCTATTATTCTATGCTTGTGAAAATCCCACCCTTCTTTTGGGCGGGATTATATCCCGCCCATCTGAGCATTGTTCTCACGAACATATTTCTCCTTCAATTTATTCCGCCCTTACGACCGTGACTGGCGCATCGGTGGTCCGACGACCCTTCGCGTCACGCTTCCCATAAAGAGCCTCTCAAGAGTTCGCTTCCCATGGCTTCCCATAACTGTCAAGTCCTTTTTTTTGTTTTGCGATCTCTATAATCGCCTCATACGGCTTGCCGATGACGGTCATGCCGTCCACTTTTACGCTATCTTGTTCTCCAAATCGGTTTCCAGAAAGCGAGGACTCGTAGGCGGAAGCCACAAGAGGAGTCATTTCCACTCCTTCAACGTTCTGAGAAAGTTCCGTATCCTTTTTGCATTCTTTCCGAGGTCACTCACGCCGACGCGGGATTCGGACCGAATATCAACTCGGCTCCCTGATTTTTGCTGCCTTAGCCTAATCACAATGTCGTCCTTGAACCCAAACCAGAAGGTCGTGGTAACCGCTTCAATACGCCCTGCATTCTTGTCGGCGTCGATGATCTGCCATCCCAGACGCCTTGCCACGGCAAGGGCCCTTTCGAAGGCTTGATCCGGAAGAAGAGGGAGGATGAGAGGGACGATGTCCGGATATGCTTTCCGCTGCAGAGCGGCCACCTCAGCTCCACCATAAACAGGAGAATTCTCATCGCTTTTGAGAAGCCTCAGGATTGCAACGAACTCAGGGGGGGTCTCAGTGTCCGTAGTGATGTCGTGAATCCGTGGCACGCTCTCTGCCACCTGTTTCCAATGTAGCGCTAGGCCTGCAAGAAAACCGCCTATGACGACCCCCAGGATAGCCCAGAGGAAACCCCGAAGTACAACGATGCGGAGAGACGCTATAAGCCCGATCAGTGATAGGGCCAGCGCTGCGATCCCTCCGTAAGAAGCCCACCGGAGCACCGAAATGCCGATCCGGTAATTCCATAGCCCATAGTTCGTGCCGGGTCCCGATAGGAAGGCGGCAAGACCTGCTATCAGAGCAAAGGAAAAACCTGCTCTCGCCATTAAGGATGGCCTACTCTTCGTTTGCATAGAAACTCTTTCTTTCTCCGGGATCGCTTCAAAATCTCCCCGGAACATGCAGGCAGTTGATTTCGTGGGGACTCACTGGTCACCTGAAAACAGCGCAATGCGCCCTTTCCTCATTATGCCCGAAGATTGTGCCGCAGTCAGCAATCAGTTGGCGACACCCCGGGATGGAGAATGCAGCGCCTCCGTTTGTTCAACGAGAAAAGGCATGAGAAAAAAACGTTCTCAAAAGCGCAACGTTGCTTTCATCCTTTTCGGGTTCAGAAGGAGGTCGAGAGCATCAACGGTCGAAAGAACCAGGATATCCGCTGACGAGCAAGCGTCTGCAGCGCATCCTTCCTTGAGGCAGATGGCTATACCAATCTTGGCGGCCTTGAGCATCTTCCTGTCGTTATTGCCGTTGCCCAGGGCGATAACTGCCTCAGGACCGAGGTTTCTGACGAATTCCTCTTTCTTAATATCGTGGTCTTCCCCTTCGAGAATCCTCACCTCACAGTTAATTCCCCGCAGCTCGGCTTTTGCCATACCGAAGGTATCGGCCGTCAGTATATACACATCAAGAAATTCGGAAATCTTGTTTAAACGCTCTTTCGCTCCGGAAAGGAGCGTACCATCGACCGAAAGTGTTCCTGTAAAATCCGAAACCAGGTATTTTAGTTTGATAGCACCAAAGCCCGGAATATCGAGCTCAAACATAAAATGCCTCCTCTCCCTTTACCATCTTAGGTTCTTGGATGAATCAAATTGCCATCAAAAGATCTTCTTTACGCGTCCTACCTCGTCGCTTTCAAGACGAACTTTGATTCCATGCGGATGGACCGGTGACTTTGTCAAAATGTCTTTCACAATTCCCTCAGTGAGTTTCCCAGTGCGCTGGTCCTTCTTCAATACAATCGAAACACGGTGACCTGGCCTTATATCACACCGTCTCGTACCATTCATGGTTTTCTATGTCGCCATTTAAGTTCAGAAGTCACGAAGCTAGCAAGTAATAAGGTTCGTTCAGTTTGACTTCCACGCTCTTGCATTTAATAGCCAACGGACGTCACCACAAAGGCGTCCGTACCATGGGGTCTGTTCACCACAACTTCTTCACCCCCGGTCTTGCCCAACAACGCCTTTGCCATCGGAGAATCAATGCTTATAAAGCCCCTTTTGGGATCGAATTCGTCCGGACCAACAATGCGATACCGAAACAGATTCCCATCGGAATCCTCAAGCTCGACCCATGCGCCGAAAAATATTTTCGTTGTATCATCAGGCGGCCTGTCCACGACAATCAATTCGTTCAACCTCTTTGTGAGAAACCGTATGCGGGAATCGATCTGCCTTAACTGCTTCTTACCGTAAATATACTCCGCGTTCTCTGAACGATCCCCCATAGCCGCGGCATCGGCAACTGCCTGTGTGACCTGAGGGCGCTTCACCTTCCAGAGATATGAGAGTTCATCGCTCAAATGTAGTCGACCCTCAGGAGTAATATACCGGGCTGCATTCGCTTTATTACCGGATGGCTGCATGCCTTATGATCCTTTTTTTATTCGCTGCACCTTGCCGGGCGGTGGGAGTGATGATGAAGTCCTTCGGCCGGAAGTCCGGATTTTCCTCAAGCTCCTCGACAAAGACGGTGAGCGCTTTTCGCATGAAGACCAAGAGGCTTATGTGTCCCGGTAATGCCTGGATCCTCTGTCGCGTATCTTCGTCGATTGTTGCCATGTACTTTGCCATAACCTGTTTATCCGGTTCTTGTAGAGTTATTA
>DMNE01000212.1 GCA_003453735.1 Nitrospiraceae bacterium
TTATTTTGAAAAATATTTATATTAAATGGGGTATCCACTTGACTCAGGTTGCCACTATCTGTTGTGTTTTCCATGTCGCACATCACGAACATGCTTTATTATGTTGCCATATGACGCTGGAGGCGTTTGAACTGCCTGTTCCAATAAGCGATAGAAAAGTTTTCCTCGGTACATTGAGGTGCGTCTGTTGAATCTGAATGTAAATTCATCGAGGTAGTAGTCAAGATGGTCATAACTAACTGCTCCTTGATGTGTTCCCATGAGCCATCGTTTCAGGAGCGATACTACGCGATGAACACGGGGCAACAAGTCAGATGGAGACTTTCGCCGTTTACTGAGGTTGATGACCTTATGCTTATATCCCAGAGACGCCAAATCCGAATAACCGGTCCAAGCATCCGTTACCATGGTACTGCCAGGTTCAATCGAGTCCATAATAAACCCATGCAAACTTGCAGACGATGCATCAGGGATCTGTTTCATGCGCACTCTTCCGATTTTGGCTCCATCTTGTTGAGCAGCACGGATGACCAATGTCTTATTCTCGACTTGTCGGCCTCTCAGTCCTTCTTCAAGACCGCCGACATAGGTCTCGTCAACTTCGATCGTCCCGCTAAGCCGATCTCGGCCCGGTCTGACCATCGCACGACGCAACTTATGAAGCCAAGACCATGCGGTTTGATAACTCCCCAGACCAAGAACCCGTTTCAAACCCAGAGCACTGACACCGCTCTTCTGGGTGGTAATCCACCAGATTGCCCTAAACCAAAGGGTCAAGGGCATCCGGCTGTCCTGAAAAATAGTACCGCTGGTGACAGATGCTTGATAACCACATGTTCCGCATTGAACAAGAGAAGAACGGATAGGCCACCCCTTGCGTCCTTCACATCGCGGACAGCAAAAGCCATCAGGCCAGCGCAATTTAAATAAATAGCTACTGCAATTCTCTTCTGTCGAAAATCGAGTTTCGAATTCCATGAGGGCTTTGGGGTAGTCTTCCATACCCCGTCATTCTATATATTGGGGTAACCTGAGTCAAGTGGATACCCCANNAAAAAATTAAATCTGTAAAAAAGGTTTTTAAAAACCTTTATAGAATTTCATCTCCCTTAAACCGGAGTTCTTGAGTAGCAAAAAGAGAAGTTCCTGATTTTCCAGTGAAAGAATGAAAATCATATATTCTTTACTGGGAACAAATCCAATAATTGAAATACTCTTTTTTGAAAAGGCGTGAATTCTGTGGCCTCGTAATAGATATGGCCATTACCGTCTAAATTTATTCTGCAACGATTTCGACAGCGTGTACCCAATTCTTCCAAAAGAGTGTCAAAGCTATGTACTGGATATCCATCTTCAGTCATTTGAGTCCTCTTTTTCTGCTTCGCTGATGCCGAGGACTTTGCAGATGCAACAGGATCGCGCCTCACACGCTGCTCATCAAGTTCTTCATCGTCAAACAGTACCGGCGCCAGGGCTTTCCTCATATGCCACTCGACATAGTACGCCAGCATGCACAAAAATATATGGGCCCGCACATGATCTTCCGTGAAATGTCTGATCGGTCGTATCATGATATCTATCCCCTTGAGACAACGAAAGGCCCTTTCAACATGAGACAAGCTCTTATAATGTCTTACAGTATCGTCAGCTGAAATTCGCTCTTTCGGCTCACTGGTTCGGACAATATAAATGCCGTCCAGCTTTGCCTCGCTCTCTATCGATGCGATATTGCGCTCCCATTGAAAAAGTCCGTCCGCAATAGTAAGAGTAAAATGCTTTCCCATCTTGTAACGATTAAGCACCCTGCCGACTTTCAGTCCGATCTCACTTCCCGTAAACGGCTTTTTGCTTCTGCGATTAACCTCGGTTACAATTCTCAGAAGATGTTTCTCGGTAGCAGCCAGTAACTCCTCTCTTTTCCTGCGCCGCTCCTCTGCAAGCACCGGGTTTATACACGCAATCAGCCGTTCTCCCGGATAGTCATTCGATGTGATCTCGGCTAGATTGCGAGTATCGAAAAGGGACAACTGAAGATCTCCTTGTTCCAATAACTCCCGTATGGATTGACTCCTCAGGGCCGAAATCCAGCCGATCCCAGGATATTCCCTGAGTGTATCAATCTTGGTCTGTGTAAGCATCCCCCGGTCCCCAACCAGAACAAGCCTGGAGAGGGCAAAGCGTCCACGCAGCTTCTCTATTTGGTCAATAACTGTTGAAGGATCCCCTGTGTTTCCAGGATATACCTCTACCGCAATAGGTCTGCCTTCATGATCGGTCATAACACCGTAAACAATTATCGGCATCCCCTCTTTGCCGTCCCGGTTGTGACCAAACGCGATGAGCGGACAGATATGACCTTCATAGTAGCTGCTGCTTACGTCATACAAAACCAGAGAGCCTTCTGTTAAATGATGCTTTGCAAGCTTCTTTTCGATTCCCGGCTGACGTTCAAGAAGCCAGTCAAGTGCACTGTAAAGCTCGTCACAGTCGGCGTCCCCCACAGAAAGTGTCTCCGCTAAAGTGGTGCTGTGCCATAACCTCGTAGTAGCAAGCTTTGAGCAGGGATGGATTAAACGCTGTACGAGCATCGCAAGGACGAGGTCACGTTGTCGGCTCCTACTGGCAGAGATCAAGGTATCAAGCTTGAGTTTCTTGATCATTCCCAGCACCGCTTCAACATGACCATGCGGTGTGGTCTTTTCTATAGTAAAGATTGAATCTTTCGGAACAAGCGTGTCTCCTTGGAGTAAGGCTCGAAGTGCGGAGATTTTCTCCTGCGGCCAATCGGTGAGATTCTCAAGAGTTGTCTTAACGATTTTTCGGCCCACTCTCTTTGCCTTGCGCAGAAGAATTGCCGGCCTAGAGTTTCTGTTAGGAACAACGTCGATATACATGGTAACTATTATAAACCTACAGATTCTTATATGTCAAGAACAATAGTATCACAAGACGGCTCATGAATTATATTACATGGGAACACTTATGAAACCGAGAAAATCCTAACCCCTTGTGCTACTTCGCTTTTTTATGGAACCTCGATAATTTTTAACAGGAACTTCGATTTAAGGCAAAGGTCGCATTGGAGGCAATGAAGGAGGGACAGACTCTTGTAGAATTGGCAGAACGTTTCGAAGTTCATCCTAACCAGATAACGGAATGGAAGAAACAGTTATTAGAAAGAGCAGAAGAGGTATTTGCCAAGGATAAGCGGGAAGATATAGGTCCAGACGTAAAAGCCCTACACGCGAAGAT
>DMNE01000297.1 GCA_003453735.1 Nitrospiraceae bacterium
AGCGGCGGCACCTCTGCCTCGGGCGAAAAGAACCCTGTGAGGATTAACATCGATAGCCCCAAACGGGAGGCCTACAACCTTGCACTCGCCAGGGAAATCAAGAAAGCAGTTCGCTGCCCTATCGTGGTAGTAGGCGGTTTCAGATCGCTTGAAGTTATCAATACAGTTCTCGCGAAAGACGGAATCGATTACATTTCCATGGCCCGTCCCTTCATCAGAGAGCCACAACTGATAAACCGTTGGCAAGACGGTGACCCTTCTCCTGCCCGCTGCATCTCTTGTAACGGCTGCTTTAAGCCGGGAATCAAAGAAGGTGGAATCTATTGTGTGGTTGAAAAGAAAGAAGCGCAAAAGCGCACCTCAAGTGCTGGATGAAAAAATCCTTCCCATTGTCTAAAGTTTATGGCTTGCTCGAACCCGGGCCGGTTGTGATGGTTACAACAGCCCGAGAGGGAAGGGCGAACATCATGACCATGTCATGGCAGACGATGATGGAGTTCGAGCCGCCGACCTTGGGCTGCGTCATCAGCAACCGAAGCCATACGTTCGGCATTCTGAAGTCCACAAGGGAGTGCGTCATCAACATCCCGACAGTGGAACTGGCTGCGAAGGTAGTAGCCTGCGGTAACACCTCCGGGCAGCACTTAGACAAGTTCGGAGTCTTTGGCCTCACTCCGATGCCCGCCTCCCTTGTCGCGGCTCCCCTCATCGGCGAGTGTTATGCCAATCTCGAATGCAGAGTTATAGATGCGAGGATGGTGGCGAAATACAACTTCTTCATACTCGAGGTACTTAAGGCGTGGATTGACACTTCGAGGAAGGCCCCGCGAACAATCCATCATCTCGGCAGGGGTGCGTTCATGGTCGCGGGTAGGACGATCAATCTGCCCTCCAAGATGAAATAACTATCACTTCTTTGCCTGCTCTTCGGCCGTGAGAGAGTCTGTTGCGAAAACATTGATTCGTTCTGGTAACGAGACGTCTAGCCCTTTCCTTGAGCGACTGATCGAAGAGGCAAGTCAATCCGGAGAAGTTCGCAATTTTGCTATGATCGGCCTTGGGGAAATAAGGGATAAAAATGTGGTCTTTGAAAAGGATTTGAAGATCCACGCTGGTCGAAGCAGGGAGAGCTAACCCTGGGTATCAATAGCGAACATAATGCTTACTTGAACCGCTGAGACGGGAAGTGCTATATTTTCCCGTGGGAAAAGCTTCAACAAAGAAAAGAACTTTATCCTATGCCGGCCCACAGGATGAGAGTCCGCGTGTAGAATCATCAACTACGCTGGTCAAGCCGGATTTCCTTCATAAGCCTGTCGTCCATATTTTACTGATTGCCATCCTTGGACTTATTGTCTATTCAAATTCTTTCCGGGTTCCTTTTCAATTTGATGATCTGCCCAACATCAAGGACAACCCAATAATAAAAGACTTCCAGTATTTCGTTGAACCCTCAAGTGCAAAGGCACTTCCATTGTATGATGATCTGAAAAGCAGGTTTATCGGCCATCTTACCTTTGCCCTGAACTGTAAAATGCATGGCCTCAATGTGACCGGCTATCATATCGTTAACCTTTTAATTCACATCATCAATGCCCTTCTCGTATATTGGATTGTTATCCTCACATTCAGAACACCTGCACTCAAACCTTCCCACAACAACTATCAACGGTTCGCTGATTTAATCGCTCTTTTTTCAGCCCTTTTGTTTGTCTCCCACCCCGTTCAGACCCAAGCAGTCACTTATATAGTGCAAAGGTTCGCATCCCCGGCGACTCTGTTCTACCTTCTTTCAATTGCAAGCTATATCAGGTCACGGCTTTCAACAGAAAGACATACGCGCTTTATTTTTTATATAATTTCTTTCATTTCTGCATTCCTAGCGATGAAGACAAAGGAAATTGCCTTCACCTTGCCTGTCATGATAACCATTTATGAGATTATGTTTTTCGAAGGAAAGCTCACAAAGAGAATTCTATATCTCATCCCTCTTCTTCTGACAATGGCTATCATTCCATTCACTCTTTTATCTTTGGATAAGCCTGTCGGAAGTCTAATCAGTGATGTCAGCGAGGCCACAAGAGTTGAAACAACAGTATCAAGGATGGACTACCTTTTTACCGAGTTCAGGGTAATAGTTACCTATATAAGGCTGCTGTTTCTTCCGATAGGACAGAACCTTGATTATGACTATCCGATTTACCGTTCGTTCTTTGATTCCCGGGTGTTTTTGTCGCTCTTGGTTCTCACATCGATCATAAGCTTTGGTATCTACATCCTTTGCCGTTACAGGAGGAGCGCACCGCATATAAAACTCATCTCCTTTGGGATTTTCTGGTTTTTTATAGCCCTTTCCATTGAATCGAGCATTATCCCCATCGTGGATGTGATCTTCGAGCACTGAATGTATCTGCCCTCGGTTGGGGCATTCATCGCTATAACGACATCTCTCTTTGCTGCAGGCTACACGTCGGAGCATCAGTGGATACAAATCAAGCAGTCCATAGTACTCATTTGTATAATGATAATTATTATACTTTCAGGTATTGCCCATTGGAAGAACGTTAGATGGCGGAATGAAATCACCCTGTGGAGCGATGTCGTTGAAAAAAATCGCAATAATGAAAGGGCACATAATAATCTAGGTCTTGCATACCAGGTTAAAGGCCTACACGATGCGGCTATAGAACAATTCCAAATAGCCTTAANNGATGACGCAGAGGCATATAATAATCTGGGCAACACATACCAGTCTAAAGGCCTAACCGACAGGGCAATACAACAATACCAAAAGCCTTAACCCTAAAGCCGGACTACGCAGATGCACGTTATAATCTGGGCCTTGCATATCAGTTTAAAGGCTTACAGGATGCGGCTATAGAACAATTCCAAATAGCCTGAAACCTAAGGCCGGATGACGCAGAGGCGCATTATGACCTGGGCAATGCCTTCTTGTCTAAAGGACTGGCCGATAGGGCAATAGAACAATACCAGACAGCTTTAATCCTGAAGCCAGATTTAGCAGAGCCGCACTTCAATCTCGGACTTATTTACCTAAACAGTGGTGCCATGGATATGGCGCGAAGAGAATTTGAATTGGGGCTAAAAATAAACCCCAATGATTACAAAGCACGACAGGTGCTCAATAACGTTAACTCAAAGTAGATAATATATTCACTCTCAGTGCCGGCTCATGGAATCTTCCTGATCACATTATGAAGATAATTTAATTTGACTAATTGTCTCGGAAATTTCATAATTGATTAATTATCTCATTCTCCGTTAAGAGGAGGGTCCATGGAAAGTTTGGTCTTTGTCTTTGGAATGATGGCCGGCGGTATTATCGCCGTAACCATTATGGCTATGTTTTTCGTGGCAAAAAGCGCTGATGAGGCTGATGAGATTGAGGTTGCCGCAACCGGTTATCGTCCTTCCTACATTCTTCAGCACGAAACCGAAGTAAATACTGCGGCGCCAAGATTATAATCGTCCCTGGATATGCGCTTTTGTGTGAAACCTGCTTTGCTTGACTGTAATTTTCTTGCCTGACCAATAAAAGCAAATCAGGGATCAGCTGTCGAGGCGAGAGGGGGAACTTTCACCTGCCCTACCCTCATTCTAAAAAAGACGAAAGCTCAGACTGCCATTTCGGGCCCGGTTACACTTTTCAAGAGTTTTTCAGCATCCCTTACCAGCGAGGGAATATCTTCTTCAGTCCTCATAACCCTGCATGCTACCCATGGATGGGTATGATAATGGATTTTGTTATCGTAATTGAATAGTGCCAGGGTGGGAACCTTCAGGGCAACCGCGATATGATAAGGCCCGCTGTCGCTGGAGACAAACAGATTGCAAGCATTTAAAAATCCGGGCAACTCAAGTATGTCGGTCGCTCCTGCGAGGTTGTAAATGCAGCCCGGATACTTCTTTGAATGGAATTTTATGAATTCCTCGGTGATCGTCTTTTCAAACTGGGCCCCCGTAAGCACAACCACCAATCCGAATTTTTTCTGAAGATGCCCGATCAACGAGGAAAGGAGTTTCAGATCAGGCCTCCTGTGAAGAGCGTCGGGGGTTCCGCAGCCTATATTGACTCCCAGAATGCCCATATCCTCAGGGATGCCAAATCTTTTTCTGAACTCCATTCTGAATTTCCTGCCCTCAGGCGTCTCTTCGAGTTCGATGGGGATGGCCTGTCTTTCGATCTTGAGGGCGGAGAGCACCACAAAATCCCGGTAAGAGTATTCCAGTCTGAATTTTTTGTCCCTCTGGAGATGGAAGAGATCCCTTTCCTTCGCGAATTTTTTGTGTGAAGGCGAGGAAATGCTGTAAAAAAAACCCCTTAAAGGTACTTCATTCACCCCAACGGCCGTGACATGGTACTTTGCCCGCAACCACAGACATATCAGGGACGTCCTCAATCCGTACGGGTCGAAATCAATCACCAGATCAGGTTTTACAGCTTCCACGATCTTTTCTATTTCATCCAGGAAAACCCTCCAGCCACCGATTTCTTTCATCCTCTTGTCCACAACGAAGAACCCTTTCAACAGATGATGCCTTGAGATTAGCTTCTCAGAAACATAGCCGGGTTCCTTCGTCAGGAGAAGGAGGTATAGGTCTGCCTCAGGGAACCTGTTTTTCAGTGCGCGCCAGCCCGCGGAGCTCCTCAGGATATCTCCTATCCCCGGGCTGTGGCTCTTTATCATCAGAATTTTTTGGGGGGCTGTCATCTTCAACAATAGCACTTAAGCTACCAATTCAGTGACGATTAAAGCAAGGTGTCGGTTACAAGCTTATGTGGGTTCTGTTTCAAAAACTGAGTTTTTCTGAGAAACTCACTCAAGTCAACGACGCAACTACAACCTGTTTACTGCGTCTATTTTGGATTTATCTTTGACGGCTGCCGATTCCGTATCGTGGTGTTTATATCGGAATGCCCCATCAATGCTATGGTTAGCCATTGGCAACCCGGCAACCCTCCACATATTTAAAGCCTAGGCAGACAAGCTCAGGTCGTCTTGAGGGACCAAAGTTCCCTCCTGGCAGTAAGACATCTACAGGTGTTGACTTCGCTCATTAGCCTCGTGCGGTTGCTTCCCAGGAAGCGCTCTGCGCCGGCGCCCTATCCAAGTCAGCGCTGTTCCCAAAAAGAACCCTCCCCTATAGCCGCCTCAGCAATTTGGAGTGGGAGGATGTCAGCACTCATCTCTATCAGGACAGGCGAACCGCCTGCTCAGTGACAGCGCCTATTCAGGTCGATCCCTGACCAGCGCTGCACCCGAAGCAATGATCACCGAAAGTTATCTCCCTCCTCTGCAATAGCTCATACTCAAAGTCCTTAATGTGCTGTGGGTAATTTCTCTGAACCGGCAGACCCATCATCTGGTTGAAATCGCAGTCATAGACTCTCCCGTCCCATCCAATATTCAACAGATGCCTGCACATGATGCCATTGATGGTTTCCCGGTTGAAAGCGGAGGTAAGTCTCTCCATGTATTTTTCGAAGGCATTGGTCCGAATCAAGAATTCCCTGAAGCGGCCGATCGGCATATTAACGAATGTATAGAGCCGGTCAAAGGTTATACCAAAGTTCCCGCCGAGTGCCCGCTTATACTCTTCTTCAATCGCCGATTGTGCCGGTGGGAGGAAGGCCCCCTGGGGATTGTAGACAAGGTTCAGCTTCAAAGTGGTGGAATGTGTGCCGAAGCCAAGACGATTTAATATCTTAAGTGCCTGAATGCTTTTACGGAATGTCTCCTTTCCCCGCACCCGGTCAACACCGTCCTCCCGATAAGAGGGCAGAGAGGCAATGATTTCTACTTCTGCCTGCCGGAGAAAGTCTGCCAAGTCCTCCATTCCCTCTTCAAACAGGATAGTCAGGTTGCTCCTCACCATCACATGGCAGCCGAGTTCCCTTGCGGTCCGTATAAGATACCTGAAGTGGGGACTGAGTTCGGGCGCCCCACCAGTGAGATCAAGGGTTTTTATTCGGGATTCCTTCAGCACGGCGATCACCTGTTCAACGGTCCCTCGGGCCATCATCTCTTCCCTTGCAGAACCTGCCTGAACATGGCAATGCTTGCACGCCATATTGCAGCGATATCCGAGATTAACCTGAAGAATCTCGATCCCTATCGATTTCAAAGGCAGCAAACGGAAGTCCCTCAACGTTTCGTTGAATCCCATAAGTAAGTCTCTTCTTACATTGATAGCTTATCGACCACCGTACGCGCCTGGACTGCGTGAATGAGGGAAGCCCCTCCACGAACAGCAGATGCAACGTGCACGGCCTCGGTGATATGCCCGAGATCCATGCCCTCCTCAAGACAGCCTTTTGTGTAGACATCAATGCAATAGGGACACTGAATTACATGAGCAACGGCAAGTCCGATGAGAGTTTTTTCTCTTTTTGTCAAGGCCCCCGGCTGTAAAGAAGCGGTATACCAGTCCATAAATTTTTTGAATAATTCAGGACTGTATTTCCCGACTTCACCAAACTTGTCCAGGTCTTCATCCTTGTAATAGTCGCCCATAAGAAACCTCCATAGTGTCTCGATAGTTGGCAACAATGGGTAGTCTGAGCACTACACCCCTTTTTATCATGATAGCTGATTATTTGATGGATCTCAACCATGCGAATTTCGTATCGATCTTTCATATTTCTCGTGAGGCAACGGGCCATGCAAGGCCGTCGGTAGTGTCCCAACTATCAATATCAGAGAGATGCGGCATCTTACTTAACTTGTGAGCAACGGCGGCTCCTCTTCTTGCCAATTGAGCCGATGCTTCGAGACCAATCCCACTGTTAGCATCGGGAATCAGTATAATCTTGCCATTCTTACTAGGGATGTTTGCGGAAGTCCAATTTGCCACTCTCTGCTCCATCAATACGTTTTTGTTCATGTTAGCTCCTTATGGATTATCTTTGCCCGAGCATACATTGCAAGACCGTGGTGGTTGACAACACGTTTGCCTATAGTGGCAGCACTAATATCATTGGTACCGGCATGGGGGCAAAAAGCGAACATCGCAAGAATTTTGAATCTGGCTTCATAACCTCGATGAATTATGACTGGGCGAATTCTGCTGGGCTTGCCAACGGAAACGATTCTGCACGAAGTTCCGCGAAATGAGCCAAGATCCTCACACCGGTTTGGACAATTCAAAAAGTAGACTATTCAAATTGACACATGATTTTCATTTTTTGCTAAACTATCTGCGTGAGCAAGGTTATAGCCTATCGAAACACGAAGCGGCACTGTTTCTGTCAGATAAAGTTTGATAGCAGAGAGCGCGTCCTTGTATCGGTTGCGAGCGTCCCTGAGCATAGTATCAAGGTAGTTAAACTCATAGCAGGCATCTTCCCGCTTAAGACAATATGGGAATATAAAGCGGCAGCTGCAGACGTAACAGACGCGCATAAAGAGTTGATTACCCTGTTCCTGGGGCAGGTAGAGAAAAAAGCAAACCATCCCCTCGACGCAATTATAAGGAAACTGGTTCCATGCAGGTCCTGCAATGAAGCCATCCGGGTGCTTCGCCAAACAGAGCAGGAAACCAACCGCGTGGCAAACTGATTTTCGTGCATAAGACCGCATATGATCCCCTCCTCGTAAATATCTGAAGGTCAATCTGGTGTTTATTGGGTAAAGGCAGCTTTCATACGCTTTGGCATAAACCCCTATATCAGCTGGTTAGGAGCCCTATGAAACGTTTTCTCCTTTTGTTGGTATCGACCACCCCATATTTTGCTCGCCATGCAAGGTTTTATCGCTGCTGCAGAGGGTGAGGCAAATCAACCACGACCGCGAGGACATTGAGGACTGCATGGCAGTTATTGTCGACAATGACATTCCCCGCCGCAAGCAGCGGGGTATCTTAGCGGTATGATTCCATCTTGCGCCGCAAGCGGCGGGGAATTATACCCAAACAGAGAATTAAAACAATGGATCTCCGCAGCACCCACGCGATTTTTCGAGCCAACGGAGGCTTGTTCAAAATGGGCGCCTCGACAGGCGTTCGGGCGTCCCCTCGGCTTCATAGTCTCAGGGCATGCTCACCACGTCTATACTCCGGCTCCCGTACCTAAGTTGTTCCCTCGGCTCGATAACGTCTCGGGAATGCCGCAGAGAAAGCTTTTCTCTTCTTTAAAAACCTTCTACTTAATACTACCACTAAATCCTCCTTAGGACCAAGCTGAAGAATAAGAGGCTTACAGTAGAAAGCATGGAATTACGTAAAGAGATCGGAAATTATTCTCCATTTCTCTCTATATCGACGTTTATTGAAGAAAAAGCCTTTAAGATTCTCTATTTCTTTCTTCTTGATAAACCTTTTTCTTGCCCTTTAGAAATATTGCTCTCGCATTCCCCCTCATAAGCTGAAGTTCCTCTACATCGAATCCTACACCCTCGACAAGAGATTGAAGTTCGTCGGGAGAAAAATTCCTTAGGCCCCATAGTGGCGGCATGCCGAATGTTAAAAGATACCTGATGCCTATTTGCATCTTTTCAAACCAGTTCATGCCATAATCGGTGTAAGAGACGACAATGAGCAACCCCCCATCTTTTAAGATCCGCCGACTTTCTGTGAGGGCCTTGAGAGGATCTTCGACAACATGCAGTAAGTTTGCCATAAGTACCGTGTCAAAGTTGCCTGACGGATAAGAAGTGCTTTCACAATCGACTTTTTGCAAGGTCACATTCTGAAATTCTTCTAAGGGCACCTTTGCCGCTTCCAGCATCTCATCGGAAAGATCAGTCGCAAGAACATGATGTGCGTTTTTAGCAATTGCCTTCGTGAAATAGCCTGTTCCGCATCCAAGTTCAATAACTTCTCCCAAATCATGTTCCTCGGATAGTCTCTTGAGAAGTGATCGGCGTAAGCTCTTTCCCACGACATACTCTGTGTAGTTGTCATAAGTCAGTGCATATTTACTCCAATATCTTTCTTTCTTAAACTCTGACATGTGGTGTCCGCACCCCCAGCAATATTGTAAAGACGAAGACAGTTGCCTATAAGATCAGTGTGAAAATCCTTTTTTTGTCAGTAATACTTGTTCATAATGGCTGGCGGTCCCTGTGGTCTGGCGTCCTTGAAGAGCTGTTGGACCTGGAAGTGTCTGAGATATTCCCAACTAGGCAGCAGTTTTCTTAAGTTTGCGCTACAAAATATCATTCAGCGGCTAGCCGAGCCACCTCTTGCAACGTTCTCGGCTCTTTAAAGAGATGTGTGGCGCCCAGAACTATCTCCAGTCGTTTTTCAGTCTTTATCATGTCGACGCCGGTCGCATCACTCTCAAGGCGCTTACTCAGATTGCCAGCGTAGAGAACTAAGAAATGACGACTATAAACTGCAAGACAAGGATTAAGATCACGTCACGCCCTACTTTCCGAAAGGACAGACCGGATAATTACACGTCTCGCACTTCATGCACAATCCCCCATGACCGAGTTCGGCAAGTTCTTTTCTGTCTATCCTCTCGCCAGCGAGAACTTTTGGAAGAATTAGGTCAAAGATAGTAGTCTTTGCATATATCCCGCAGGCCGGAATTCCCAGTATAGGGATTGGAATAGGGAGACCGGGTTCAGTAGCCTCTGAATCCGAAGTACTAATTCCTCCTTCCATATAGGCTACAAGGAACATCGCACCAGGAAGAACTGCCGAGCCATACACAATATCAGATGCCCCCAAATTTTTTATCGCAAAGCGGGTAACATCATCCGGGTCAACAGACATTCCACCAGTAGTAATGAGGATGTTCGCACCCGCGTTTATCAGCTCTCTCAGTCTGGATGTTATAAATGATTCATCATCTGGTGCGTAGTATGTGCCGACGATTTCTCCGCCAACTGCCTCTATCTTTTCAGTAATGACCCGAGCAAAGGCATCTTTTATCACGCCATAAAAAACCTCATTCCCTGTGATGACCACACCGGCCTTCGGCTGTTTGATTCCTTTGATATGAATGATTTTCCCAGACTGCTCGGCAATCCTGATAGCCGAACGCACGACATCTTTCTTAACGATCAATGGGAGAGCCTTTGTGCCTGCAACCGTCTGGCCTCTTTTCACAACCGTGTTATTATGCAACGTTGCACACATCACATCACCGAGCATATTGAATGCCAGCAGAGCTTCTCTATTAATCTTGAGAAGTCCGTCCGTTTCGGCGATGATATTAATTTTCCCCTCTTTCGGTTCGCCTTGAATGCATACACCCTGTCCCATAAGAGCGTTCGCAAGAGCATAGGCTGCTTCGTCTTCGTGCATCTCATCATCCGAGAGATTCAGCACAAAAAGGTTTTCCTTTCCTAGCCTCTGAAGATGGCAAACATCTTCTTCTCTAATGACATGTCCCCTTCTGAAGGCCGTTTTTTTGAACTTTCCTGGTTCTATCTCTGTTATATCATGGGCAAGGACAGTCCCTATAGCCGCTTTGACAGCTATTTTTTTCGCTGAATGGTTTCGATTTTCGTGAGAGATGTTACACATGCAAAGCCTCCTCTATATCATGCCTTGAACACCTGGTTAAATCGTCTGTCGACGAGTTCTCTTATGCCATGTTCGAGTGCCGCGTACTTCTCCAGAAATTCTCTTGCGTCCTTTGTGAGTGATGCCCCTCCTCCATTCCTGCCACCCGTCTGTCTGTTGACGAGCCTAAAACCGAGTCGTTCTTCCATCGCCTTTATAAATCCCCAGGCTTTTCTGTAAGATATATTTATTTCCTTTGCAGCCTGGTTTATCGAACCGTATTTCTCTATAGCCTCAAGCAAGAATCTTCTGCCCCGTCCGAAAACAGGATTTCCATCAACCTCGATCCAAAGCTTCGATTTAATCTTTAAGTCCGTCATCAAAACCGTTATGGACAAGTTGCATAACGCATCTCAGAAAATATCCCTTCTGGTATGTTCATAATATCCTGAGCCCGCACAAGGCCTGCACAAGATTTTTCCTCTCCTGCAAACTTCACGCAAATCTTGCACACATTCTCCGCAATTATCGCATTGCACTCTCCTGATCGGTCTGCCCGGCATGTCTTCTGGATTTAACTTCACTGAGACTTCCATCACATCAAAGAGGGCATCATTTGGTATGACCTTGTATGCCTCAAGCTGGGCAGAATATTTATTCTCTATCTCGGGAAAATACTCCTCTGCCGTCTGTCTTGACTCCTCTTTTACGATAACTCTCACTGCCCTGCCTGTCTTCTGATTCAAAAAAGTTGCAGCCATCTTCCCATAGTCCATGAACTTCATGGTTCTTCGTCCAAGACTGCATCCTGTTACCGATTGAATGGCATCAGTGGCGCACCTGTCCAGTTCAACAAAAACAAACAAGTTCTTTCTATCCCTTCCTCGTGGATCTTCGATCCCCACTGCTCTTAGCCCCAATACGGACATCCTCACACCAAGAACCTGACCGGGGCAAAGATGCCCGTGTATCTTTAGAGATTCCTCAAGAAGAAATTCAAAATCTATATCAGACGTCATATCCCCCCACTAAGTAACTCTCCGCAAGAGATTTTTTCCCCTATATATCGTTATAACTATGCATGCTCTATGTGGCCTTGTTGAAATTCATGGTGTCTTCAAAAAAAGTTTCTAATAGGTCCGAGGGCTCTTCTTCATTGGAAAATTTCAGTTCATGCTTTTCGTACAATTCCCTCACATTTAGGGGCTCATTAGCGCCACTGTCAGTGTGACCTGCTATCGAAAAGGTGCGCA